>JBEKXM010000001.1:0-32310 GCA_049512115.1 Tepidisphaeraceae bacterium
GCGATTCTTCCGCGCCCACGGCGCCGCCGACATCATTGGCATCGGCGGCAGCTTCAACGCTCAGGCTGTAGTACCCCGTGGACGGAAGCGATATCGATTGGGAGAAGGTCCCATCGGCGCCGTTAAACTGGGAAGCATTGCGGTTGGTCTGGAGGAAGGCGACCTGCTTTCCATCCGGGGCGGCAGGCGCACCGAGACTGCTCGGCGAGTTCACCACGCCGGACGTGGAGCTGAATGTCCACACCGATCCCGTGGGATCATAAGCGTAGCTGTTGGCAGGCTCGGTGGGAGATTCGCAGCTGGCGTCGGCGACGATCGCCGCCAGCAATCGCCGCACTTCCAAACGCTCTAACGGCGCGGGCCACCGCCACGGCTGACCTACTTTGCGCTTCATAAAGTACAACCTTGATTTTTGGATCAGGGAGGCCCATATCCCTGTTTATAAAACTGGGTGTACTCTTCGATAGGGGCAGTGGATGTTGAGAATGACACACCAGAGGGCAATTTCACGGTGGCAGGATATAGACCTGCCATGAACTCGGCATACGTGTGCGTCTCAACATGCCCATCGACATATCCAACGTTGACGCTGGCCTGCTTCGTTCCCTGATAGTGAGGGTACTGGCCCGTCGTCCAATTGGAATAGATCTCGCAGTAATAGAGCATCGCAATTGCGGAAGAGGTAACGCGGCGGGTCCTATAGCCGCAGGCGTATGCCAAATTATAGCGATAATGCGTTGCTCCTGGTTGTTCCTCCAGCGACGACATTCCATAGTTCCCTGCCTGCAACGCAGGATCTCGCCAGACGAGATTGACCGGGCCCTTATCATTCGGATTACCCGGACCGGCGCCGCTTGTATTTGGGTTGTAAGTGATCTGATAGGGCAGGTATGGGCCCAGAAAGTCCTGAATGTAATCGTTGGTTGGATTAGTGTACGGATTGACGTTTGTAGCTGGATCCAGGTTCGGGTAGTCCTGCTGTATCTCCCAGTAGAAGTTGCGGGCGTTGGGAAAGGTCGTTCTGTTTTCGCCGACATACATCAGCGTGGCTTGAACAATCTGGCGGATGTTTGACTGACAGGCAACGAGTTGGCTTTGCGTGCGGGCTCGCTGGAGGGCCGGCAGCAAAATTGCGATGAGAATCGCGATGACCCCAATGACGACCAACAGCTCGACGAGCGTAAAACCCGCAACGGACTGTTGCCTCAGGCCAGCAGTTGGCTTCATGACGATGTTCTCGCTTGCGGTAAAGGAAATGGCTATATCTACCGCGGTTTTAGCGTAACTCCGGCACGGAATGCCCGCCATTTCAATTAACGCCAATCCTTCTCCGTTTCGCGGCAATTAAGCGGGGCGGCAGGAAGCCAGAATTCCACCGAATCTTGCACCGAATCTCGCGCCTCCATCACCCCCACACCCATTAAATGCGTCAGATATTATCCTGAATGACATCCACCGGCGTCCAGCGGCGGCCCCGCGTATTCTGTCGCAAAACAGAGCAAGATTGCCGCGAAATGCTCATTGTGGATTTCCCGTTCAAAGGTAACCTCCCGGCTGCGTCAGTTCATCAATGAGATTTGAGCCGTACCCCAGCGTTCGAAGGCGTTCGTGGCCATAACACGCCGCTGGGGCCGCGAATCAGAATCGAGGAACACACTAACTTGCGCGCAAGCGCCGGAGGGAATATGCGAGAAGATCGGAGAATGCTTCTGCTGGGAATCAACACCGCGCTATTAGGCGGCCTGGTTGGCGTCGCCCACGCATCATTGATTGCATCAGACGTCATAACGAATAATCCGCCTTACAGCGGCTACATCGATTTCAATGGACTCAACGGCGGTTTCGGGTTCGGACCGTGGAGCGCCACCAACGTCTCCGGCGCCACCGGCGGGGATTTCACCTGGTTTAATACGCCCTTGACGAATCCAGGAAATGGAGGCGGTTTTGACATTTACGATAATGGAAGCCAAGGCGGCGGCTTAGTCACGGATGAGTTTGCGGCGATACGTCCGTTCACGGGCGCACTGGCCGCGAGTCAGGCTTTCTCGTTCAATGAACAGTTGAACAACGGCAGCAACCCAGGCAATGGCGGCCCATGCAACCTTGGGTTTAGTCTCGAAGATTCAACCGGAAATGTACTTTTCGATTTTCATGTGCAGGGAGGCGGCCCCGGCTATCTTCTCACTGATGCGACCCAGACCGCAGTGCCCGAAACGACCGTACCGTATAACTACCACGCAATCGATACCTTTAGCTTCGCTCTGAATAGCGTCGGCGCGACATCGGCGGCTTATACGTTTACAGCCTCCGGCGGGAATGTGTCAGGCGGCTCGCAAACCTTTACAGGCACGATTTCCATGTTGACGGGCGGCATCACGCAGGCGGATATTTACAATAACAACGGCGGCTACGGGAGCGATGTGCAGTTCGATAACCTGGCCATCACGAACGTGCCCGAGCCGGTTTCATTTGCCATGGTGGGTTTAGGCGCGCTAACGCTTCTAACTCGCCGTCGCGCCCGTTCGAGTTGACCAAAGCGGGCGACATTACGCTCCCCTCGGTACGTGCCGGTCGCCACCCGGCACGTGTTTATTTGTATGTTTTCCCTCGAGACAAAGTGCGGTTTGGGGCGAATAAATCCTCCTGCCGCAAAACGGAGCGAGATTGGCGCAAAAAGACATGGATTCACCGGTCTTCCGTAAGTTATCTTCTCCCTCGTTCAATTCAGTTCGCCCGACAAACAAAATTCGGGACCAAAGCCTTGGCTGCTGTTTCCGCCAAACGGGAATGGTTTCTGCGCGGCATGAGGAGCAGATTCGCGGAGGCTTGGTTGTGGTGCGGCGGAGAATGATACCCATTGGTTTTTTAACCTGACGTTTGGAGTGGAATTCTTGGCGCGCCAGTGTTCTGGCCACCGCATATCAGGATCCACGGCGGCAATCGGAGGATTTATGCAACGGAAAATGAAGCGGTCGATGATCGTGAATGTTGCGGCGGTGACCGTGGCATCTCTGGGGATTTCCACCTTGCACGCCGCGTCGAACGCGTCCGACAACGCATCCAATTCGCCCTATGTCGTCTTCAGCGCCTTTAGCGGTCAAAACGGCGGCACGGGTTTTGGACCTTGGACGGTCAACGTCACCGGCTCGGGCGGAGATTATATCAATAACGCGACTTATGATAATACTGGCGTAGTAACGACCCCGAATTTCGACATCTGGAACGATACCAACGATGGCACCGGCGGCGGCACGTATGGAGTGGATGTGACCACGGCGATCCGTCCCTTCACGAGCGCACTTTCGCCCGACCAGATCTTCAAGTTTTCCGACGTTCTGCATTACGCGAACCAAACGCAAGGCGGAGGCTCCGCCCTGGGATGGAGCCTGGAAGATTCCTCCGGCAACGCGCTCTTCGATTTCCATACCGCCGGCGGCGCCGCGGGCTATTTCCTTTCGGATGCCAACAACTCCGATACGCTGGAGACTACAGTTCCCTACAACTACCAGGACGGCGACACATTCGCCTTTGAGCTAAATGACTCCTCGGGCGATTACACATTGACTGTCACCTGCGCGCCGACTGGAAATGTCACCGGCGGCTCGCAAACGTTCACGGGTCAGATTTCGATGGCCACCGGTGGCCCTTCCCAGGTTGCCATTTACAACAACAACGGCGAGGGAGGCAGTGACATCGAATTCAATACTCTCGCCATCACCAGCGTCGTGGCTCCTCAGCAGTGGATTTCGTCAAGCTCCGGCGATTGGAACAATGCATCGAACTGGAGCGGAGTGGTTCCCAACGCCGTGGGAGCTGAAGCCGATTTCTTCGCTGCAATCACTTCCAACCACACGGTGTTCACCGACCAGGCCGTCACCGTCGGAACGATTAATTTCAACAACGCCAACACCTATGAAATCACCGGAACCGGTTCGCTGACGCTTCAGGCATCAAGCGGCAATGCCCAGGTGATCGTTCAGCAGGGAACACAAGAGATCAATCTTCCAACCACCATCGCCAGCAACACGGTTTTCAATGTCGCCGCCGGCGCCAATCTGATCATTGGAAATCCATTGACGATCGATTCCGGGGATTCGCTGACGCAAACCGGCTCGGGAACGGTGACCTATCAATCCATCATCACGGTGCAGAGTCTTGCCCTCATGACATTCGCGGATTTAACTCACGCGCATGAGCTGAACCTGGCATCCAGCGCCACGGCGACGGTGTCAGCGCCCGTGCTGCAAGTGGATAGCCTCTCCAACCTCGGCACGGTGAATCTCCAGAATAATGAGATGATCATCAATTACGGAAGCGGCTCCGACCCGATTTCGTCCATCAGGTCGCAAATCATCAGCGGCTACAACGGCGGGCACTGGAACGGACCGGGCATTATTTCCACCACGGCGCAAACCAAGACTAATGGCTTGTCCTACGGCGTCGGCTATGCCGACGGGGCGGACAACAAGATCTCCGGCCTGTCGTCAGGCCAGATCGAAGTGGCCTACACGCTCCTTGGCGACGGCAATCTGGACGGCCTGGTCAACGCCGCCGACTTCACCATCCTGGCCGCGAACTTCAACCAGCCCGTCACCGGCTGGGACCAGGGCGATTTCAACTACGACGGCTTGGTCAACGCCGCCGACTTCACCGACCTGGCGGCGAACTTCAACCAGAGCGTCAGCGGCGCAACCGTGTCGGCCGGCGACGTGGCGGCATTGGACGCCTTCGCCGCCGCCAACGGATTGTCCTTGCTGGCGTCCAGCGTGCCCGAGCCAGCGAGCGCGGTGATGATGGCGATGGCTGGATTGGGCATTCTGCGCCGGCGGCGACGATCATCGCGCCAAGCCAACGCGAAAGCCATGCGTGCCGGCGCCTTGCGATCGAGCGGCAGCACCATCTGACGTAACGTGGGGTGCGGTTCGTAAAGCGCTCACGTTTTGGGCAGTCGCGCGGCTCTTGAGGCAATTTTGGCGAGCGTTTTCCAACGCAAGAGTGCCCCGCGAATCGCTGTTTCCCCTAAATCAGGTGAAAATCACCATTCCTTTTTCAATACAATTCCTCTCTATTCATTGAACTTAGGCCAATATCTGCTATCGTCGCGTTCGTCATTTACGACATTTCAACTCCCATTTGCGGCTGACTGACGGTTTCTAAGCCAGCCGCAAGTGGATCGGGCTCGGGAGTGAGGGCGATGGGATTCAAAAAACGCCGATTGACCGCACCGCTGGCTTTGGCTTGCCTCGCCTATCCATCGTCACGTGCCCTCGCTGCCCCGTGGCAATGGACTGGGGCAGGAGCCAACAGCAATTGGAGCAACGCCCAGAACTGGTCCCCCGCCTCCGCCCCCGCCAACGACGGCAGCGCCGCCATCGTCATGACCGGCAACACCCGGACTTCCCCCAACGTTGACACTGCGTGGAGCATCAACTCGCTGACCTTCAACGCTCAATCCAGCAGCTTCACGCTGGGCGGCGCCACCCTCAGAGTCGGCTCCGGCGGCATCACCAATCTCGCCGGCGTCAATAGCGACCAGACGTTGAATCTCCCCGTCGTTCTCACGGCGAATCAAACCTGGGACACCGGAACCACATGGGCCACGTACATCTCGGACCAGAGTACGCTGAACCTGAGCACCTTCGGCCTCACCATCACCGGCACCGGCGGCAGCAACCAGGAAGGCGGCTGCCTGCTCAACGGTGTTGTCTCGGGCTCGGGATCCATCACCGTCAACCTTACCAGCGGCGCGGCCCTGGCTATTTACGGCGCCAATACCTACACCGGCGGAACCGTCCTCGACTCCGGTGAATTCTTCACCGATATGGATTCCAGCCTCGGCACCGCGACCAGCCCGATCACCTTTAACGGCGGTTTGCTCGAAGTGGGTGCTCCGTTCACCATCCAGCAGCCCATTAGCGTGAACTCCGGCGGCGGGACCATCGACACCACACTGCCTCAAAATGAGTCTCTCACCATCTCTTCCAACATCCAGGGCTCCGGCACCTTGACCTTCGCCGGCAACGGCGGCGGAACGATCCAACTCACCGGCATTAACACCTACTCGGGCGGCACCATCAACAACCAAGCCACCCTCGTCGGAAACACCAGCTCCCTCCAGGGAAATATTTCCCTTAGAAACGTCTATTCCACCGTCGCCTTCGAGCAAAATGCGAACGGGACCTATGCCGGCAACATCAGCGGCGGCGGTGAGGTCACGATCAATGGATCGGCCATCATCGACTTCACGGGCAGCAATACCTACACCGGCGATACGCAGATGTACTCCGGTGTTCTTGAAGTGTCCCTCACCGGTTCGCAGCTTTCGCCAAACAGCCCAGTTGATTTCCTGGACGCCGCGAATAGTTCAGGTGGGCCGATTCTTCAAATCGTCGGCGGTGGAACCTTCAACCGCCCCTTCTCGATGGTCGGTTTTGACGGCCCCGGCGGGTTTGCCGCTCGTAATGGCGAACTCTTCGTCAACCTCGGCGGCGCCGGTGGGCAATTCACCCTTAGCCCCCACAACAACCTCGTCTTCGGCTCACCCACCGCAAACTCCCCAACCGATTTTGAGAATGCCATCTATCTCGGCAGCGCGGAATCCAGCCCCGAGCCCGTCGTCGAAGTCGATTCCGGCGCCGGTGGCGATTACGCGATCATTTCCGGCGTCATCTCTGGCGCCAATTATTTCGCCAAAACCGGAACCGGCCTGCTCGTCCTCTCCGCGTCCAACACCTACACCGGTCCCACTACCGTCGTCGCAGGAACTCTCGACGTCACCGGCTCGCTTGCCAAAACCTTCCTCTACGTCGACAACGGCGCATCCCTCGGCGGTTCCGGCTTCATCGCCGGCAGTGTCACCGTCCGCGGCAGCGCTACCAACGGCGGCTCCATCAACCTCGCCGACGCCTTCGCCGGCAATCTCACATTCTCCGATCCCAGCTCTTCCGACACCGTCCTGACAATCGGCGGCACAGCCGGAAACCCCTCGAACCTCGATTTCGAAGTCGGCTCCTCCTCCGACGCCATCGTCATCACCAACGGCAAGCTCACCATCAACCCTGGCGGCGCGATGATTTATGTCTTCCCCATGGCAAGCTTCGGCCCCGGCGTCTACGATCTCATCGATTTTCAACCCGGTCAGGCAACAGGACTCGCGAATCTATCCTTAGCCACCACAAGCTATGACGGATACACGATGAGCCTCGAACCAACTTCCACCGCCGAAGAACTCATCGTAATCCCAGAACCGACTACTCTCTGCATCATGACCATCGCCGCCTGCGGCCTGCTGGGGCGACGTAGAAAAAACGCTTCGGAATAAGATCCGAATGCGCCTTTTCAAAAACGATCCGCCGGCCGAAGGTCTTTTCGATATCCAGGAGCGTTGCGAGGGGCATTTTTGTAAGCGATAGACCTACCCTGACGCATCGCAACTCTGCTGTTTCCACACATCCGGCAGCCACCGCTCAATCTGGCTGATCGGCGTCACCGGCAGGTTTGTCAGCAACTGCGTCAGTAACGTTGAGGATCGATGTTGTGCCGGCGGCACGTGCTTGTCCGTCTGGAAGGGATCGCCGCAGTCTGGCGGACACGGTGTCCACGGTCGCGCGTGATCCCAATAATGCCAATGGCGTCACTCGTGTCGTAAGCCCTCGACGCAGGCTTATGGACGATGACCACAAATACACCGGCAATTTCCAACCCCCGACAAGTGGCGGCTGGGCGGACGAACCAGTCGAAACAGGCGCCCTTGGGTGATGACGCCCGCCAATGCTTTTGCCAAGCAGCCTTACGAACGCAGCCTCGGCGTTTCTCCACCGGGCCCAGGACGGAAGCCGGTAATAGATAGGAGTACAGTCGGCATATCGCTCGCCGAAATGGTCTCCTCTCGCGCACCCGCAATCCTCACGGCCGACCTCCTGGCCGAAAATTCGCGCTGGCGGCCAAAACCTCTTCACGAGTGACGGATTCGGGTGGCTTCTCATTCGGCGACGTCGCGAAATCCGCAAAGCTGACCACGTGCCCCGTGCGCAACCAAAGGTGGAACGTTTTCACCTGATCCATCGAAAGGTTTCGGAACGTTGCCGAGTCGGTCTTGGTGTTCACACCGTCATTCACAATCGGTCCCTCCCTCGATCCGACTTCGCTTCCGTCATTGCTGATGGCCGTCAGCGCCATAATGTCATTTTTCTCCGCGCTGCGCTTGTATAATACGTAGAAGTCGTTATCCCCCTGGGGTTCTTTCCGCGTGATCGTATACGTGATCCTGTCCACAACGAGCGGCTTGTCTGAATTGCATTCACCAATCTGTTTCCACGGCCCTATTCCGACATTCACCTTGATTTCCCCGGACGCCGGGACGCTCGACACGAAAAGGCTCGGACCCGAATGAAATGGCGCAAATTCTGAATTGGCCGGCACGGGCGTATCCGGCTCGGTCGTCGCGCCGTGAATCTCCATCCCATATCGAAGCGACGGAGTTCGGATGTTGCCGGGCAATAAACCAATCTGCATCGGCGCATCGATCGGATCTCCCGCGCCGTCCCACCAGCAAAAATTGTATCGTTCCGGCCGACACAGCCCGAGCAACTTGACTGTCGCCCCGTTTTCCAGCGTCACAGAATACGCCACAGGCGGGTCATTCGCCGCGTGTTTCGCGCGTGAAGCCCACACAACCGCGATGTCCGCCAGCGTCCTCATTTTCGCCGGACCGTTCCGAATCCACCAATCGCATGAAATTCCGGAAGATCCGCCCTGAAAGCTCCAAACCTCCCACTTCTCGGCTCGAAACGCTTCCCACACAACCAGATGGTGATAAAGAGTCCCGGATGCGCCAGTGAATGTGCCAATAAACGCGACGGCCTGCCCCGCCTTAATCTGCCCGTCGAAAATAATCGATTGCTCACCCTCGGGCGCATCTGCGTTCGGCGTGGGCGTCGATTCCGACAGTTTCAGTTTCAAGTCCGGATGCTTCAGTGTGATATGAATGCTGTCGCGATCCGGCGGATCGAACTCGTCAAACACCGGCGGCGAAGACGAATCACTCCTCAGCGTCACGCGCTTCGGATTCCTTGCCATCAGGTTGATAAAAAACGAAATCCCAATCTGTAAACTGCCGTCGCGAACAAACGGCTTGCCGAAATCCACCTGGAAGGATTTGGCCACCACATCCCCTTTCGCACTCGCCTGGGTCACAGCGCCCCGTAGCGCTGAGCCACTACAAACCATCGCCTGGTATAATTTGCTATCAGATTTCGCCTGTGTCCCGAGCGCCGCAATCGCCGAAGCAGCTTTGTCATTCAACAGCACATTCCAGCGTGCAACCAGAATCGATCCCGGACGCATCAATTCATCCTGATCCACATTCCCGCCCGGCTGCGTCGCGGCGGGAATATCATCGGCGATCGCGCAAGGCGTCACCGCAACCGCCGTCATGACGGCAATGATGATTGCCCGCCCGAATATCGATTCAGAACGGCCCATGCTGCCAATATGATACTATTTCATCGGCTAAAGCAGAAGCAGGCCCACGTCATGCGGGGTAACCTTACCGCTATGATCCGTCGCAGTACCCGAGAGATCGCGATGCCCCCACACGTCCCGCACCGCGTCTAATGCGCCAAGTCCTCGACCGACAGGAGCGGACTGAAGACGCGTCTCATCGGTGAGCGATGTACGGAGTGCATTTCAGATACCGCTCACCTCTCACCCTTGCCGACGTCCAGTGTGCCCGAGCCGGCGAGCGCGGGGATGATGGTGATGGCTGGATTGGGAATTCTTTGCCGGCGGCGCAGATCTTCTCGCCAAGCCAACGCGAAAGCCATGCGTACCGCCGCCTTGGAATCGAGCGGCAGCACCGTCTGACGTAACGTGGGGTGCGGTTCGTACAGCGCTCACGGACAGTGGGCAGCTACGCGCCGACCGCCGTGAGCGATATGCGGAGTGCACTCCGGGCACCGCTCACCCCCGGTAGCATGCCGTCGGCGAAGATCAGAAAAACGTTGCTGTTCGTGTAGCGCTCACGCCCCGACACCATGCTGCGGCTGATGCGCCGGACTTCGCTGTCGGCCAGGGCGCCCATGTCGCCAGATTGATTCACCGCGCGGAGATGTGGTCGACCGAGCGATTACGAACAGAAACGTGCCAGAACATCCCAAGCACCCTGCAAATCCAGTAAGCTCCGTCTATTTTTCTCGGCGATCAGATCCTTGTCCAAAGCCCAGTCATACTTTGCAGCATTCGTCGGCGGCATCCTCTGAACGATTGCAGTCGCATCTTCTTTGACTGAACGGCGAGAACAAATCATGGATCGAACCTCATCAATCGGTCGTTTGAAGACAAGTGCGATACCCTTATCTTCTGGAGATTGATTTGCCTCATAGAGCAACGCCTGCAATGTTGCTTGAATTCGTGAGCCAGTCCATGTGAACCACGCGGTGCGCCGAGGTCCAAGCGGGAGAAGCGAATGCCGGCTTATTCCGGAGGCAGCGGAAACACTACGAGCGTTCGCCAGCAAACCTTTTGCGGTTGAATCAAGATATTCATATTCGTCAATACTGAAAAACACCCGCTGCATTTTTCGCCTAATAGCCGGATGAACATCGCCGAAACATCCGTTGAACGAAAGCGTCCGTCGACCCATCGCGGGACGAACGTAAATTTGTAATTGCTCCTGCTCAATGGCGACAACCTGCCATCGCTTGCCGGCCAGCAGAAGAAAATCATTAACCTTGGGCACGGTGGGAATAGTTCCGATGCGCTGCGATTCGAAATATACTGCGTATTCATCCGGCGTAGGGAAAACTGCATAAAAGCCCTTGCTCTTGCGGATGATCGGCAAACTCCGTCGCCGCGTTCAGCGCTGCCCAGAGCGTTCCGCGCATCCCCGGCAACGTGTTCTGGTCGTCGGCGAAGTTGGCATGGAGCTGGTCCATTGCCCGCAGGCGGTTGGCCCGCTCCCGATCGGAAGGCTGGTTGCCCAACGGCGCCAGCAGGGCGTCGAAGTATCTCTGCAAACGCCCGTTGGCCATCTCCACCGACCGCAGCACGTCGATCTCCTGGCCGAACGTTTTCAGCCGCTTCTTCACCAGCCCCAGGGTCTGCTGGGCATCCTCGACGCGACCTTGCAAATCACCCCGGTGCCGGATGGTGACGCCTTCCTCCTTGCCGCCGGACAACGCCAGATTGAGGGTGTTCTGGCAGACAACCCTTACGCAGGTCAGGATCGCCCGCAGGCAGGAGGAACCGTCGAAGGTGTTGTAGACCAGTAAATAGGGTTGGATGGAATCGCCCCGGCCGGCTTTGAGCTGATCCGGCAACTTCAAGAGCATCCAGACGCGCTTGCCGCCGCGCAGTGCCCCGGCGGTCTCGTACTTGGCCAGCCCCTCGCCGACGACTGCATCGGCGAACTGAAATGCCTCGGCGTTCTGGAAGGGCCGGTATCGTCAAAACAGATCGGTTTCGATGGAATCGATGGCGGCTGTGATCGAAGCCTTCGCGATCTCGCCCTGCGTGGCCCCGCCTTTTAGTAATGGCAGCACCAGGAGCCCCTTGATCTCGTTCAACTCGTCTACGACGACCTTTTGCGGATCGTCATCTTTGTCTTTCTTTTTGCTCATATCCTTCACCTTTGGTTATGCCTCGTCGCCAGCAAAGGGTTTCACGCAATGCGCAGCGCGCTTGAGTAGCCCCTTTGGAAACATCTTGGAGACGACACTGTTGCTTACGCCGAGCGTGGCGGCGATGTCCTTCTGCTGCCGAACCACGTTTTGGCCGGCCTGTAGGCTACAGGTTTGCACGTTGCCGATTACAGCGAAAGCCTGAAAAACCAGGCAAAGCCATGCGAAGGGTTGCGAAAGTGGCTTGACATATTAGAATGCTTGGAAATTCTGGGTGTCTTCGAGCTTTTCGGCAGTCAAAAACGTCATTCTTACAAGGTGGAAGTCAGGGGTTCGAATCCCTTATCGCCCATTGTCGATGTCTTGGAAGCTCCAGTTGGCTAGTTTGGACGGCAAACCATACACTGGAGCCACTTGGCCAATTCGGAGGATTTCTAATGCAGATGATTGAGGCGGTCATCAAGCCGCACAAGATCGACGAAGTCAAACAGGCGCTGGCGAAACTGGGCGTGCTGGGGGTCACGGCGATGGAATGCAAAGGGTTCGGCCGGCAAATGGGACACACCGAGCGGTATCGCGGGGCAAAGATGGACGTTGGATTCGTACCGAAGGTGTTGATCAAGGTTTGCGTGAAATCGGAGGACTTGGAGAAGGCGACGGCGGCAATCGTCGAGACGGCCCGCACCGGCGAGGTGGGTGATGGGAAAATCTTCGTCTATCCGGTCGCGCAGGTGATTCGCATCCGCACCGGCGAAACCAATGAACAGGCATTGTAGGTCCGGTTTTTCATGGTTGGATTCGAGGACCACCGGAATCCTTGTATTCCGGTGGAGTAATTCGGGCCCGGTCGAGTCATCGGAGGAAATGGCGTCGCCGGCCTGGTAGCGGAGGAAAAACATGAATCGGACTTTGGCTGGGCGACACTGCGCGCTGGCAGTTCTCGTATTGTCTGTATGGACGCCGACAGGCGCCTGGGCGGCCGAACCGGTGCGGCTGGGCGATCCCAAGAACATCAATGCCGGGGATACGGCCTGGGTGCTCGTCAGCACCGCCCTGGTGCTCATGATGACCGGGCCGGGACTGCTGCTGTTTTACGGCGGACTTCTGCGAAAGAAAAACGTCCTCTCCGCCATGATGCACTGTTTCGTCCTCATGGCGGTTGTGAGCCTCGTTTGGGGGATTGTCGGCTATTCGCTGGCCTTCGACGTGGGGACGCCGTTTTTCGGCGGATTGCGCTTTGCCATGCTGCGCGAGGTCGGCGCCGCTCCCGCGGAATATGCGCCCACCATTCCCCACACCGTGTGGATGGCTTTCCAGATGATGTTCGCCGTCATTACTCCAGCGCTCATGTGCGGGGCTTATGCCGAGCGAATTAAATTCTCCTCCATGTTGGTCTTTTCGACGGCGTGGCTATTGCTGGTGTACTGCCCGCTGGCCCACATGGTCTGGGGCAAAGGCGGCTTGTTGAGCGCTTCATTCGGTGGATTGATCCCCGCGATGGATTTTGCCGGTGGGATGGTGGTGCACCTCAGCGCCGGGATTTCCGCGCTGGTGGCCGCGCTGGTGCTGGGCCGGCGGCATGGATATCGCACGCACCCGATGCCGCCGCATAGCATGGTGCTTGCCGTTATCGGCGCCGCCATGCTGTGGGTTGGATGGTTCGGGTTCAACGCCGGAAGCGCCCTCTCCGCCGGCGCACTGGCGGGATACGCGCTGGTCAACACGCATTTCGCCGCCGCCGCCGGTGCGTTGGCCTGGATGTCCATCGAGTGGATCTGGACGGGCAAACCGACGGTTCTCGGCATCATATCCGGCGCCGTTGCGGGATTGGCAACAATCACTCCCGCCTCCGGGTTCACGCTGCCGATGTGGGCGATCGTCATTGGCGCCTCGGCCGGAATCGTCTGTTATTTCGCCGCAACCACTCTCAAACAAATCCTGGGATACGACGACAGCCTGGACGTATTTGGCGTACACGGCGTTGGCGGAGCCCTGGGAACCATTCTCACCGGCGTCTTCGCCGTCGCCATGGTCAACACGCCCGCGGGCTTTGGAAACGTCACCAAACTCGGACTTGTCGAAGGATCGGCAACCGCCCTGGTTCACCAAATCATCGCCGTGGCGATTACCGGCGGCCTGGCGGTCGTCGGCTCTCTGGTGATCCTCGTGATCGTCCGGGCGGTCATGGGACTTCGAGTGCCCGCGCAAGACGAATATGCCGGCCTCGATCTCAGCCAGCACGGCGAAGCAGGCTACAACCTCGAGGATGAGTTCGGCGCGACGTATGGCGGAGCCGAGTCGACCAATGGAGAGTTACAAAAGAAGCCGGACCGGATAACGGCTTCGGCGCGCATATAGCGGCGGCACGATTGCCCCCCTCATTCCGGCTTGGCCTGGCGCGTCATCAGCGTCGTCAGTGCGCGGATCACTTCCGTCCCCTCGAACAGCACCGAATGCACAGCCTCGGTGATCGGCATTTCAACGTTGTGGCGGATCGACAACTCGCGCACGCTGCGCGTCGTCGGAACGCCTTCGGCGACGCTATCCATTGAAGAGAGAATGTCCTGAAGCTTGCGGCCTTTGCCGATCTGTTCGCCGACCGTGCGGTTGCGGCCTTCGGGGCTGACGCAAGTGGTGATGAGATCGCCCAACCCGGCCAGGCCCTGGAAGGTGGATTCCTGCGCTCCCATGGCCACGCCCAGGCGGGTGATCTCCACCAGGCCGCGGGTGACCAATGCGGCCTTGGCGTTGTTGCCGGCGGCCAGGCCGTCGAGGATACCCGCGGCGATGGCAATGACGTTTTTGGTGGCGCCGGCCAGTTCCGTGCCGATCACGTCGCAGTTCGTGTAGACGCGGAACCACTGGGTTGAAAAAACGCTTTGGACTCGGCGGGCCAGATCGGCGTCATCGGAGGCGGCCACGGCGGTCGCGGGGAGATATCGCGCCAGCTCCGCGGCGATGTTGGGTCCGGACATCGCCGCCAAACCGCGGCCGCGGCCGACAACGTCCATCACGATTTGCGTGGGACGAAACAAAGTTTGGTTTTCGATCCCCTTGGCAACCGAGACGATCGGCACACCCGCCGGCACGTGCGCCGCCAACCGCTTCCACACGCTGCGCATGTATTGCGTGGGGACGGCCGAGAGGATCAGCGTGCAACCGTCGAAGCATTCGGCGTCGTTGGCGGTGAGGCGGACGTCTCGGGGCAACCTCACGCCGGGCAGAAACCGCCGATTCTCGCGGTTCTGGGTCAGCCGGTTGATCGAATCCTCGAACACACCCCAAAGCGTCACGTCGTGCCCGCCCTGGCTCAGGAGCAGCGAACAGACCGTCGCCATCGCGCCGTCGCCGATGATTGTGACTCGCTCGGACATGAGGGCATCTTACGAATGCCGAATGCCGATTGCCAATTGCCGATTGGAATGACGGAGCCCGCCATCAGGCGGTCAGCTTCCCCACGCTTTGGTCCAATCCATCCGGGCGATTCCGCGCCAGCCAGCATTGCCGATGCAGTTGGACAATCCGGTCCAATTCCTGGGGCGTCGCCTCGCCTCGCGCCTTGCGGCATGCGTAGCGCAGCATCGCCGCCGCGTTGGCAAATTCGCCCTTTATCAGTTCCGCGCCCTCTGGCGACATCTTCGCCAAATGGACATTCCGCATGGCGGACTCGATCGCCGCTTGGGCCCGATCCAAACCTGGGCGCGTGATTCCCTCCATCGGATCGCCGTGCGCGGATGAAGGGACGAGAATGCTGAATAACGCTGAGCGGTTGGGGACGAGTTTTCCCACGGCCTTGTAGACGTTGCCCAGCTCGCACGCCGCCCGGCCCATGACGCCCGCTTCATCGGCAAAGGCGTGAAGATCGAGCGCCCGCCGAAGCGGCAAATCGCGATTGGATTGCAGGCACCAGCTTAGCGCCGCCCCCGTGGCCAAGCCGGCAAAACTCATCGGCAAATATTGCAAATGCCCGTGATCGCCCCAGTCCGTGTTGAGGTATCCAACGGCCCCGTGCTTCAAGCCCGCCTCGGCCGCGGCGCGCTGATTGGCGAGCATGTTGTCCGTCCGTCCGGCGATGCTGCACCAACTGCTGGTTCCCGGACAGACATAAAACTCCACGCCGCTTTCGCCGAACCGGCGCGCCTCGGCATCGAACGGATGATCGGCCTCGTAACCCCAATTCAGGGCAATCACGTTTTTGGGCAATTCTCCGATCAGTTGCGGGTCTTTGAGAATGACATCGCCCCAGAACATCATCCGCCGGCCGTGGCGGGCGACCAATTCGTTGACGCGAAGCAGAAAATCCAGATACACGCGATGCACGCCGCGCCGGCGGCATTCGTCTTTGCTCCTGCCCTGGCCGACGTCGAACGTCTCATCGCAGCCGACGTTGAACAGGCCGCTGGTGAAATTCGGCAGGAGCTGGGAATACAAATCGGCCAGCAATTCCAGGCTTGCCGGATCGGTCGGACAAAGGCTGAACGGCCCTTTCCAACGGTATCCCCACGGCGTATCCGAACCCCGGGCCGCCTCGGCCAACGGCAAATATCGCGGATGCTTCAGCCAACGCTCCATGTGTCCGAAACTGTTTTGATTCGGCGCCAGCTCGATGAATCGCGATTTGCAATGCTGGTCGAGTTGACGGACCTCATCGCCAGTCATGGCTCCGGCGTCCTGCCAGACCCGTTCGTGGCCGCGATAGGCGAAGGTATGCTCGGTGTAAAGCTGAAGCTGATTGATCTTCCACCCGGCGAGCATATCGACAAGCGAAAACAGCGTCGGCATCGTGGGAACCTTGTCCCGGCTGATGTCGAGCATCACGCCGCGCACCGGGAAATCCGGCCAATCCTCGATCTCGAGGCAGGGCAACGACGCTGGAAACTGCCTGCGAAGCTGCGCCAGCGTTTGCCGCCCATAAAAAACCCCCGCGGCATCGTGGCCGACGATTCGGCAGGCATCCGGCGTGATCGAAAGCAGATAGCCCCGCGCATGGGTTGCGCCTGGATCGAGCCGTTCCAGGAGGGGCGCATCGGAGCGCCCCGCAGTCCGCTCCGTTCGCCGCGGCGCGGGCAAAAGGTTGATGGAATCCTGGTCGCTCGCCATGAGCCTGAAGTGTAACTAAAAACGCGGCGCCGATCTTTCGAATCGGCGCCGCGGTTCGTCCATACCAGAATTGTTCGATCCACGGCTTTACGCGGCTTGTCCGCCGTTGTTCTGGTACTCGTAGTAGGTTCGGATGTTGCGGCCGTAGTATCCGCCGCCCTGGGCGCGGACGGCGTTGAGGACGACGCCGAGGTGTTCGGCCTTGACCTGCCGGAGCGTGTCGCGCATGCGCGAGAGAACGCCACGGGTGTTGGTGCGGGCGCGAACGACGCTGACGACGCCATCGACGCGAGGCGCCAGGGCCACCGTTTCGGAAACGAACAACAGCGGGCCGCTGTCGAAGATCACATGGTCGAATTCCTCCAGGGCGCGTTCGATGAAATCGACGAGCAACTGGCTTTCGACCAGTTCGGTGGCGTTGGTGGGCTTGTGGCCGCTGGGCAGGACGAACAGGTTGGGCACCTGCGTTTCCTGCACGGCGTGCTCGAATAAATCGAGACTGTTCAGGACGTCGGAAAATCCCTGCTCATTGGCGAGGTTGAAGACCCGATGCAGTTCGGGACGACGGAAATTGGCATCAACCAGGAGGATTCGCCGGCCGTTGAGCGCCAGACCGGCGGCGAGGTTGCAGGCGATGGTGGATTTGCCGTCGCCGGGCGAGGGGCTGGTGATCAGGATGCTGCGCGTGGTATCCAGGGACGAGCTGTGCTGGAGGCGCGTTCGCACCTGTCGAAGCTGTTCGGCCATCATGGAGTGCGGCGCCTCAAAGATGACGACGGGCAGGCGAGCGCCGGCGGATTGCGGATCGTCGTCCTCGTGCGGGACCATTCCCAGAAGGTTCAAAGACCCGACGCGGCTGATGTCGCGAGGCGAGCGGATGGTGGTATCCAGCAGTTCGCGGAGGAAGGCGATCCCCAGCGCCAGGAGCAGGCCCAAGGCGATCGACACGGTCATCGTCGCGGCGAGTTTGGGGAAACTGGGAATCTCCGGAAGCTCCGGTTGCGCTTCCCATTCCACGCCGCCGAGGTCGCGCCTGGCGTTGTAGCTGGTGATCAGCTCCAACCGATTCTCGATCCCCTTCAGCTTCTCCTCGTCCAAGGTGCGCTCCGCCTGCTTCTGAATCAACTGTTGCACGCGCTCGGTGAGCTGGGCCATCTGGCCGTTGAGGTCCTTGATACTCTTATCCATCATGTCGGCGCGGGCTTGGGCGTCTCGCGCCTTTTGGTTGAGCTGTTGTTCGATCTGGCTCCTGTAGCGCACTCGGGCCCTGTCTTCCTCCGTTTTCTCCCGACGGTCGACCATCTCCTTCTTCTGCTCGAGGCTTCGAAGCATTGGACTGTCGGGGCCCATATTGCCGCCGCGGGCCCCACCCAGTTCCAAGTCGAAGGTGTTTTGCATTTGCCTGAGGTTGACAATTTCGGGGTCCTTGTTTACCAGCTCCTCGACCTGCGGGATGTTGGTCGGATCATTGGCGATCTGCCTCTCCAGCTCGCCGTATTGCTCCTTGGCGGTCTGCTCTTCGAGCCTGGCGACCTGGAGATTTTGCAGCCACGCCTGGAGGGTCATGTCCTTCTCGCTGATCTTGGTGACGGTGCCGGAAACACCGTCGGAACTCAGTTCCACCAGAAGGTCGGAAATGTCGCCGTCGTCCAGCTTCACCCGGCCCTCGGCGGCGATTCGTTGCTGTTCGAGGTCCTGGTTGAAGCTGTACTGGCGATCGCGGCTTTTTTCCTGCTGGTCCTTGATGTACTGATCGACAAAGGATTGGACGACGACCTGGCAGGATTTGGGATCGCTGTCGGTCATGCTGACAACGATCAAGGGCGAATCGGGCGCGGAGGTGACCTGCAATTCGCCGTCGGCGAGGTTGGCCTTGGCCTCCTGAATGGTCGGTTGGCGCTTAAACCACTGAGTGGTGCGGATTTCGTCGTTGGGATTTTGCAGCACCTTGGTGATCAGGGCCGGATCGTTCATCATGGTGGTATGCAGACGGATTTGCAGGGGAAGGGCTTGGACGTTGAAGTCGTTGGAGGTGCGGAGCGTGCCTTCCTCGTTGGGCTCGAACATGCCGGGAATAACCACCTTTCCTTCGGCGGTGTAGTGCGGATGGTACTTGTTCAACCAGTAATTGATGCCATATCCGGCACCGGCGCTGACGACCAAAAATAGGATGATCAGCCAAAAATTGGAGCGAATGACGCGCCAGACGTCGGAGCCGGACATGGTGGCCGATGCCTGGGCCTGCGCATGGCCGATGGCGCCGCCGGCGGGAAAGCTGGTGGTAACCGGCAAAGAGGAAAAACCCGGTCGCGGCAATCGCACTGCCGCTGTCTGCGGTAACGTAGTCATAACGACACATCTCCTGGGGAACCGCGCACACCCGTCCTAATCCGAGCTTTTGCGCCGCGCTCGCTCCGCACAACACGCGAAGAAACACGCCCCTGCAAATTCTCGATTATTTCACATGCTCTCATGTTACATCGACGCATTCAATCGCTCTTTCCACGGGAGGCAAACCGGCCCGATTGCTTATGGGACCGAAGCCTGCGGCTTGGCAAGCTTCTGTGCCTCTGATCGGTTGACCAAATCCTGTAGCTTAGCGCGGAGAACGGCATCCTGGGCGCCAGCTTTTTGCTTGTTAATCATTTGCAGGCCAAGCTTTGCCTGCATCTCGGCCTGAACCGGATCGGGCGTCTGCATCCGCAGATAGCCCTCGCCGAGATGCAAATACTCATCGGGAAACGGCGGGAAGTTATTCATTGCGGTGTTCAGTATATGTACGCCTTCGGCCGCCGAGCCGTTCAAAATCAGCAGCCAGGCCTGCGTGTCCTGTAGTCGCGGTTCCGTTCGGCCGAGCCGCGACATCTTGCTGATGGCGGCATTGATGTATTGCAAACCCTCCTGGGCACGGGGGGGCGAATAGTCGTCGGCCAGCAGGCAGGCAAGATTGTTCAGCGACTCGAGATTGTCCGGTTCAAGCTGTAGCCAGCGCTTGTAGGCCGCATAGGCCTTGTCCACCAGGGGCGTCGGCTTGGCCAGTTGATACATGACGGCAGCGCCGGACAAGACGATGATCTGATCGCGTTTGGCGAGCTTGTCGAAATTAGTCATGATTCCGTCGACGATCGCCAGCGCGGCCGAATCATCTCCATGGGCCTGATAGAGTTGCACTAGGGCGATCTTGGCCCCTACATTGTCCTTGGCGATAGCTGAAACGTCTTTGACGGCCTCGTCGTAGCCAAATTCCTGGTTAATACTTCGCGCGATGCTACCGAGTTCAAGGGGATGGTCTCCCGCCATCGCGGCGGACAGGGCCCGTTTGAAGTCCGGCAGCGCCGCCTGGTCGTTGCCAAGGCGCTTTTCCGCCAGAGCCAGGTCCCACAGGGCCCATGGGGTTGTCTTGAGCTTGTCGCTCATCGCGGCGTAGTGGTCAACGACGGCCTGGAAATTTTGGCTATTCTGCAATAGCTGCATGTTGGTCCGCACGACGGTTGGATTGTCCGGGGCAATCCGAAGCGCCATTTCGCTTTTGGCCAGAGCGTTGTCTTTGAGGCCCAGCTCGCTGTAGATCACCGCCTCGCTCTGGAAGATGTCCGGATCGTGGTCGAAGGGGGAGACGGTTTCGACCTCCTGTAGCAGCTTCAACGCCTCGGAGAGCCGCGGATGCGGGCCGCCGCTGAACATGCCCACGAGCCTCATCCGCACATCCTTGTTCTTCGGTTCGATCCGGAGTGCTGCCAGCAACTCGGTGGCGGCCTCATCCGGCTGGCCGAGCATGAGGTGCGCGTCCGACAGACACAGCCGGACGTCCACCTTGTTGGGACTGGACTGGCGAACCGCTTCGAGATCTTGCAGCGCCCCGGCGGCAGCCGGCGGCTGCATACGCAACCGCGCGCGCCCCCGGCAGAACAGCGCCGTGAGTTGCCTCGGATTGATCGCCAGCGCCTTTGTCGCACGGTCCGCGGCATCCTGGAATTGGCCATGCTCAAACAACGCCAGCGACCAGATGGTCAGTAGTTGCTCGGCGTTCACCGGGTTGCGGCTCAGATCGGACTTCAGTTCCTTCTGGGCATCGTCGAATTTTCCTTGGACGAGCAGGACTTCGATCGTCTTCTCCTGAACGTCGGGATTGTCGGTGTTCACGTCACGCAACAAGTGAATCGCGTCGTCGTATTTGCGGTGCATCGCCAGCAGGCTCGCCATGCGGATTTGCATGTCGGGCCGATAGCCCGATCGCGCCATCGCATCGTGCATTTCATCTTCGGACTTGTCCTGCATTCCCGCCCGTTCGTAGAAATCGGACAGCGCCAGGTACGGATCGGGCTGTGTTTTCCATGCCGGCTGCGACGCCCAGCTTTCCAGCGTCTTCAGGGCATCGTTCGGCAGCTTGGCCGCCAACTGGCATCGTGACAACGCGATGTACAACTCCGATTCGTTGGGCCATTTCACCACCGTGTCCTTCAACGCCTTGACGGCCTCCAGGGCTTGCTTGACGGCATCGTCGGGTTGGTTGTTCTTGTAGAGCATGTCCACGTAACGAAGCACCACGTCGCCCATGGCGGCATAAAGCTCCGGCTGATTGGGCCGGGTTTGCAGTTCGTCCTGAATGTCCTTCAAGGCAACCTCGGGCTTGCCGTAGTTCAGTTCATGCGTCACCCTCATTCGGGTGAGGGTCTGGTCGTTCGGGAGGTACTTGAGTCCGTCTTCGATCGTGTGCAAGGCATCATCGGGCCGGTGCAGAGCATAGTAGCACCGCACCAGCCCGACGTAGGCATCCCACAGATTCGTCTCCTTCTGCAAGGCAACGAGGAATTGGGGAACCGCCTGATCGTACTGCTCTTCGGCCTCCAACACGTTCCCCAGCGCAAGCCAGGAACGCGCGAACTCGGGTTTGTCCAGGGTCAGTTTCCGGGCTATCGCTTCGGCGGTCGCGTTATCCTTCTGTGCCATGGCCAGCGCCAAGCGGTACATATCGCCCCCCGCCTGATCGGAGTTGGCCTTGGCCAGCACGGGAATGCACGCGCGCGCCTCCGGGTACTGTCCCGTCTTCAGATAGTGATTGAAAAGCAGTTCCTGAACGTGAGGGGAATCGGGCGCCAGCGATTGAGCGTTCTTGAGATCCGCTGCCTCTTCAGTCTCATTGCCACTGCGCGCCGCCAGCGCCGCCAGCATCAACTGTCCCTGGACCTTGTCGGGATTCTCTTCGGCAATCTCCTTCTCCAGACTCTCGATTTTCTTGGGGTCTTCGCCCTTGAGCGCCGGGATCAGCAGACGAAGCCGGGGATTTTTCGGATTGGCCGCCAGCCCGCGATTGGCGGCAGCCAGGGCCTGGTCCTTTTTGTCCAGGTGATACAGAAGCTCCGACAGCATGATCCAATCGTCGGCGTTGGCGGGATTCCGGTCCGTGCTCAACGTCAGAAGCCGGGCGGCCTCGGGGTAATCCTTGACCACGACCGCGACTCTCGCTTTGGCGCTGGCCTGTCTGGCAGTCTGCTCACCGAGCGCCGAGTAGAGTTGTCTGATCTTGTCCTGGTTCTTCTCTGGGTTACTCAGCAGGAGCTGAATGCGAAAAACGTTCAACTCCGGATCCTTTGGGAGGAGGCGCTGGAGTTCGTCAAGGTGGGCGGGTACCTGGTCCGGGTGGCCGATCAGCAGCAGGCGGACCAGGTGCTTCCGCGTCTGCACGTCCCGGGGGAATTGCTGCACCACGTCCTTCAAAATAGTCAGGGCGTTGGCGGACTGATTGGTGTCCTCATATCCCTGCGCCAGCAGCGTCTGGAAAACGTACCAATAGTAGTTCTTGGTCGCCGGAGGGTTGTCCGCCATCATCTTGCTGAGGCCCTGAACGGCGAGCACCTCCTCGCTGGTGCCCGAGCCAATCTGGAATCGGGCTTCCACCTCCTTGAGCGGTAGAATCAGTCTGAAACCGGCGGCCTGGTCCAGCTTGTCCAGGGAAGCGCGGATTTCATCGTGCAGCTTCGTCTTTTCGAGCGAGGCCGGCATCGGCAGGTAATGGAAAACCTGGACCTTGGCCATCTCCAACATGACCCTGAACCGCAAACCGCCGAGCGCGATGTGATTGGGATCGTCCGTCAGAGACCCCAGCGTGGATTTGAGCAATTGCAGCGCCTGTTCCTGGGTGCCGGGCGACCGGCCCATCAGCTCGGCCCGCGCCAGGCGAGCGTCGGGCGTATCGGGCATCTTGTCATATATCTTCATCGCGCCGGCCGGATCGCCCCGCCGCATGGCCATCTCCGCCGCAGTCTGGTTGATCTCCACGTAGTTCGGGTCGCTCTGCTTCACCAATTCAAGTGCTCTGGCAATCTCCGATTTCGCGCGGTCCTGGTCTTTCTGCATCACGTCGGGACTTGACTGATCCACTCCTGACAAGTGTTCCAGCACCCTTGCGAAGTAATAATGCATGGAGGCGTTTTGGTCCTGCGAGCCCCCGTGCGGACCCGTCAGCACCGTCTCAAACGTCGCCACGGCGTTGTGGTAATGTTCGGTGACCTCTTTCAACTGAACCGGCGAGGGGTTTTGGCCCGCCAAATTCATTCCCAACTCGATCTCGGCGCTGGCAATGGCGTAGGGCAGATCGCCGTTTGCGGGGTTCTTCTTCCAGAGGTCCTTCATTTCTTTGGTGGCACTATCCACCTCTTTCTGATCCGCATCGACTCCGTTGGCCCAAGCCTCAATGACCAGCTTGTCCGCCAAGGCCTGCATCTGCTCGTCCTTCGGGTCGGCCTGATGGGCGCGTCGGGTGTAGTCGATCGCGTTGCGGAAAAGATCGGCTCGGGGCTGTTGCTCCGCATGGGTTCTATACCAGTCGCTCAGCGCCATGAGCGCCGGCAGGTAGTTGGGATCGATTTCCAGCGCCTGGGTATATGCCGCAACCTCAAACTGGCTGGCTTGCGGATCGTCCTCGGCCATCTTGGCCAGCGCTCCGCCCAGCATCATCTGCGTCTGGGGGTCATGGGGATTGAGCTTGGCGGCCTTGGCGAAGTCGGTGACCGCGTCCCCCCAGCTGCGATCCTTCATCGCCTGCTGGCCGAGGGCGATATAGCGGTCGGGGTGCTCGCGGATCAGAAATCTCTGCGCCAGGAGTCCCGCCGCCACCGCCCCGACCAAAACGAGGAGCAGGATTGTTAAAAACCGGGTGTTGAGCCGTCTTGCCATGAGTAACCTTCAATCTCCGCCTGAACGCGATAAAGGAGATGGATATCTCCAATATGCCTCAGCGTGGTCGAAAGTTGCATCTTTCGACAGCGCCGCTGGCGCGGATCGCCCCAAAAATCCTCCTACGGATGGGAATGCTTCACCTTAGTCCAGTCAGGGAAGCAAGTTTCGATCTGCGGCCGCGCCGCCGTCAGAAAGTCTGCCATCGCCGCGCTGGCATTAGAAATATCGGTATCTTCAATGTTCGGCACAAGGGTCATCAGTTCAATTTTGGCGTAATAACCATAACGTTCGGTCAAATCCTCCAAGGTTGTCCGGACCCCCAGGGGATCGCTTTCATAATGACCATTGGTGTGGAAGACGTAGGCCACGCATTTGGACACCCGGTTATTCCCCGTCGAGTCCTGGAAGCTGATAAACCGAACCGACTGAGAAAAAGGCTTGCCCGAAGCATCCGTGCCAAGCTGCCAGACGGGCACGGTGTACGATGACGGCTCGTATCCGTCGGCGATGTAGCAGCGGTCGGGGATGTGCGCCACGGTATCCACAAGGCCCGTGTAATACGTCAACCCAAGGTGAATGACGTCGCCCCAATGGTTCTTCACCTCCAGCGCCGACACGATCGACTTGCGCTCGCCGGGGGTCTTGCCTTGCAGCGCGTCGTTGATCATCCGCACCTGCTGATCGAAGGAAGCGGAATTGAATTTCGTCGTGGCCGCCTCGGCGGCATGCTGAGCGGCCGCCTCCGGCAACGACGGCTGCGTCGCCGCGGAAGCCGGGCCCGCCTTGGTGGCCATCATTGCCACCAGATCGGCGCCGGCGCGATCCACCTCAATGTAATCACGGTAAATGTAACTTTCCGTGCCCAGCACGTCCTCGGTCTCCTTGTCCAGCTTGTCGTCTTGCGACACTTGCAGCCAACGGCCCATGACCGGCGGCAACTCGCGGAACTCGCGCGGCTGGGCAACCGAGTCCTTCTTGAAATGCAGCTTGAGGTTCCACACAAACCCGTTGAACGCGATCGCCGACACCAGCAGGATTCCCGAAACGATCACGAACGCCGGATGCGCCGCGCCTCGCGACTGACCGCGTGAAAATTTGGGACCATTCCAACTCATCCGGCCTCCGACGGGGAATCCGCGTCTCCATTATTGTCGCGGCGCTTGCGCGGGGAGGGAGCGCGCGACGCCAGGCGAATCGAGGGCGGCGGCGGCACGATGGATCTCATGTCCCCGGCCTGTCTCCGCGGCCCGGCGGCGGGCTTGGGCGACGAAGGCCCCGGCTTTGCAGGTGCCGCCGCGGGCTTTGCCGGTTGAGCATCCGGTTGCGACGGTGCGCTGGCTCCGCGGATCGCCGCCAAGCTCCTTGGCGCCGCCCGTGGCGACAGTGCCGAGGCCACCGGCGCCGTCGAACGCGTGATAACCTTCGGCGCGATCGCCACAAAGCGGCGGTCAATTTGCTCCACGAATATCTGGTCCAGAATCCAACCCACCAGCAATATCATCAGAAACGCCGGAACCAGCATGATCAGCCCCACGAACTGGTGGGCGAAATTCTCGGAAAGGGAATGGCTGACGTAGCGATCCAAAAGTCCCTGGCCGGAGACTCTCATCACGTTGCAGGAGATGGCGATGGGAACGGCGAACAGCACCACGATGATTTTCTGCCAGAGCGGCCTGCTCGACAAAAACGCCACCGCCGCCGCAACGGATATGAACGTCATGAGCGAGCGCATTCCGGCGCAGGCCTCGGCGACGTTGAGGGTCCGCCAGTTCCCGTCGCCGCCGACCATCGAGATTTTCGTCCCCCCGACGGACGCCTCGACGCCGGTCAGTTGCAACGTCCAGACGGCGACGTTGGCGGCGAGTTGCTGAAGGGGTCCGGCGACTTTGCTGTAGACCAGTCCCGGCCATGGCAGCCCGCAAACCAGAAATGAGATGGGAAACCACGCCACCTTCATGACGCTCCACCCGCTCAGCGCCAGGACCACGCCGAACAGCGTGATCACCATTCCCAAGTCCTTCATAAAATCGTTTTGGCCGGGGAAGATGGCGTACTGGAACACGGCGATGCCGAAAAGCACGATGAAGCCGCCGAACCAACCCGCGGAGTGCTCGTCGGCGCGCAGCGCGAGCGAATCCGAGTGGCTCAAGAGGCGCCACAGCAATGGTGCGGCGATGATCGCGGCGCTGACGGCGGCGACGTACAGAAATACCCTGCGGGCCTCCTCGTAGACCAAACCAAGCGGCAACGCCGCGGCCAGGGCCAGCAGCGCCCATACCCGCAGCTCGATTTGACGTCGAGTGGGCTGCGCTGATGAGCCTCCATGCAGCAGCTTTTCACGATTCACGTACAGGTAATAAAGCCCGATCACCGGGATGCAGATTGCGTGTCCCCAATTCGCCTCCCCATAGAAGGGATTGGTCTTGTCCCAGAGCCGGCGGAGGTTCGGCCAGAACAATGCGCTGAACAGCGCGGTGATCACCGCGATCTGAATCCAGACCGAACGCTTGAGTCCGCAAACAACCGGGTCGGCCAGGGAATCCAGCGCATCCGGGGGGACCTGGCCCGTCAGGACGGCATCACCGTTATCCACGTCGTTGATTTGCGTCTGGCTCATGCGACAAGGCTGCCAAGGCGCCACGCCGGCGCCTTCTAAACATCGCCTGCCGGACTTTTACGCCCGGCTTGGGCGGCAGGTTCGATCCACCATCCCCGAATCCAACTATTGCGGCATCGGAACTTTATGCTGCACGATTAAGGTTTTGATTAAACCTTCCGCAATATCGGACTAACCGCCATCCATCCCTAGAAAGCATTGGGACCATTGTAAAAGTTTCTATCGTAAGCCCAACTCGCACCATAACTTATACGAAACGAGTTACGCACTGCCGCGAGAAACGGAGCAATAAAATGCGTGCCAACGTAAACAACGTCGTTGGGTTTCAAATAAATATCCGGCTCGTCAAGCGCCAGAATCTTGTCCAGGCGCACCCGAACGCAGACTTCGCGATTGGTGCCGATCCGGCGAACGACCTCGGCTCTAAACGGCATGGCGTACTCGTCCGCCCCGCCGGCCGCCACCCACGCCTGCTTGAGCGTCACGTCCATGCCCGTCAGGCCGAAAACACCGGGACGGGCAACGTGGCCTCCCACGTAATAAACGCCCGTGACCGGCTCCGGCACAATGATCATGTCGCCGGGACGGATCACGACGTTGTATTTCAGTTCCCCGTACTGCCTCAATTGATCGATCGGCACGCGGATGATCCGCATATCGGTCGGGGCTTCCACATCGTCGAACTTAAAGACCTGTGGCGACTGTGGAGGCATGGCCTTCCCCTGTGGAGGCACGACGTTGTCCATCGCGATCGTCCGCTGGGTCGGCGCGGGAGGATTGGCCCGGCCCTGCGGGCCGGCGGGATTCGTCGGCGGCGGAACAAGCAGGTTCCCGGGCGCCGTCGTCGGCGCCTCGGGAGTCGTCGGCGCCTCGTGAGTCGGCGGCGGAGCAAATATGTCCGCGGGCGCCGTCGTCGGCAGGTTCGGCTGCGGCGCCGGCGGCGAAATGACCCCGGGCTGCGTGCCCGGCTCCGCCGCCTTCCGAATGATGTACGCATACGGCACGCCAATGGCCACCGCCGGAGAATGCGAAGTCACCATCGCATCGAGCATCCTGAAATCGGGCTTGGTGATCTGATACTCCCCCGCCGCGCCAACGTTGCCCTGAATGCTGAAGGTCCTCGCCCGCGCCTCGGCCACGGTCACCGAAACCCGCGCTTTGCGGATCAGGTTTGCCTCTTCGTAGGCCTTGGAAACCGCCTGCTCCAACTCCCGCTCGGTCAATCCAGCCGCCTTGACCGGCGAAACGAACGGGAGGCTGATCATCCCGGTCTCCGTCACCCGCACCGTCTTGACCTGCTCGCCCGTTCCTTCGCCCAGCAAATCAAAAATCGACACGCTCACCAAGTCGTTGGGACCAAGCTTGTAATCCGAAATGTCGGGAACGAGATCGGCCGGCTCGATATCGGTCGCCGACGCGAAAGCCGTGGTCGGCTCTTCGATGCCGTTGGCCAGCGTGTCCAGCACCGGAACGATCAGTGGCTTCGATTTGTCGTTATCGGGAGAGACTATTTTGGGTTCGCCGGGATTGAGGAAATCGTTTATGAAGGGCCCGTCGCAGCCGGTCAACAGCCCGCTCAGCGCCACCCACGCCACCACCGTAAACGCCCGGCCCATGATTCTGCCGCCCGAGTTTGAAGACAAACGCAAGACGCGCTCCTTTCCAACTGTTCCCTATCGATGCCGTTCCCGCCCACTTTGGCGCTTCTCGCCATCCATCTGAGGCGGAGTCATCCAAAAGGTGGAGAGAATCTTGCAAGAAAAAAGGGCTTTTGGCAAGCATCCCGACCGGCATTCGGCGACTCTTTTCTCGCATCACGTCTGTTTTCGCATCATGCCAGCCGTCGAAACTGCCTTTTGACCGCGGGGGGAACGGCCCCCCGCCGTACCTTCACGGCATCGGAAGGCAAATGTTTCAGCAAAAATCGCGGCCGATCGCTGCGTCCGCCGCGTTGATAGTCCCGCCAGACCGCCTCGGCCGTCCCCCTGGCGTCTTGCCCCAATTCCCCCGTGAGAAATTCGAATAGCAACTCCGCCAGATGGTGGAGGGAGATGCCATGATTCTTCCCGGCCCGGGAAAAAATCCAATCACTGAAGCGCAAAAATCGCGCAAACGGCGCGGCGTCGCGCCAGATCAGCGGCGATGATTCCAGGAAATTGCCGCTGTTAGATACCAGGTCCCAATACCGGGCGAACCGGCGCAGCCGCTGCATGGTCGCGAAGTCGATTGCCCCGGTCTGCAACACCTCATAGGGAGGCGAGGGGCTGTAGACCATTTTCCATTCCCGGTCGTGCCGGGCGATCGGCGTGCCCCGCAGCCGCTTCAGCAAACCGACTTGAATCTCCTGCGGACCCAATCCAACCAACCGGTCGAACCCCGCCGCGAAACTTTCCAAATCCTCGCCCGGCAAGCCGACGATCAGGTCGGCATGAACGTGCACGCCGGTCTGTTCTCTCAGGAACGTCAGGTTCTCCTCGGCCCGGCGGGCGTCCTGCCGGCGGCTGATCCGCCGGCAAACGTCCGGATTGAAACTCTGGATCCCCACCTCGAACTGCAACGCTCCGGGGGGAAAAAGCCGAATCGCTTCCCGCAGCCCCTCCGGCAATCGATCCGGAATCATCTCGAAATGCAAAAATAGCCCCGGCTCATACCGCTTCCAGAAAAAATCCAGGATCGCCCGGCCGATTTGAACGTTCAGATTGAACGTCCGATCGACGAACTTGAATCGCCGCAGCCCACGATCCAGCAATCGGCCCATCGCCGGCAGAAAATCCTCCAGCGGTACGTTGCGCACCGGAACGTCCAGCGACGACAAACAGAATTCGCACGAGAACGGACAGCCGCGCGACGCCTCGACGTACACCACGCGATGCGCCAAATCACGGTCGTCGTAAAGATCATAAGGCAACTTCAGGCGCGAGAAATCCGGCAATTCCGCGGGTAATACATGCGCCGGCGGCCGCAGGCCGGACAAAATCTCCTCGCACATCCGGGCGAACGCCAGATCGGCTTCGCCCGTGATGACGTAATCCGCCAACCGGCAAATCTCCTGCTCATCCACTTCGTGACTCACCTCCGGCCCGCCAAGGATGACGACAACGTCCGGCCGCAAGCGCTTCAGTTCCGCGACGATCTGCGTCGCGGGGGTGACGTTCCAGATGTAAATCCCCATCCCGACGATCCGCGGATTCTCGGCCAGGATCGCCTCGACCAAGTCGGTCGGCTTTTGATTGATCTCGAACTCCAGGATGCCGGCGCGGTGGCGCAACGGACCAAGGTTGGCCAGGAGATACCGCAACCCGAACGCCGCATGGGCGTATTTGGCGTTGAGGGTGGAAAGAAGAATGTCCGGCATTCCGGCTGGGAAGTATAAGCGATCGGACGGGGGAGATTGCCGATTGCCGATTTCCAATTGCCGATTGGAAGAGGGCGGAGCCGGCAATTACGTCTACTCTCCCATGGATAAGCTGTTACGCGCGAATTTGACACATTTTACACTTTTCAATGCGCAGTTGGCGCCCGGTAGCTCTTATCAATCAACATAACATCTTATTATAAATGCACTTATGAGTTCGAGCTATTGGGTTCATCGCGATTGGACAAGCTGAAAGCGCCAAATTTGATCAAATGTTGCGACGGCCGAGGCGATTCCTGGATTCAATCTTGTCCGCGATGTGGCGGCGGGCCGACGAGCCAGAGTTTGTCGCCTCCGACGAGGGCGGTGCCGTCGGGGAGGAGGTTGACGGTCCAAACGCCGGGCGCGGCCCCGCGTGAGCCGCCGACGGGGAACAACCCGCGCGTTTTCTTCCAAAGAGGCCCGAAACGCCAAAGGCGGCAGACCAAACCCATGGAAAAGAGCCACGTCCAACTTTAATCAATCCGGAGCACTTTCCACATCAGGGGTGCGGCGTTAAGACAGCTATATGCCTATTCCCGGGGCTGGAGTATTTCGGCGGATGGGGACCTTCGTTTTGTCGCTGTTCTTATTTTCAGCAGCCCAGGCTTCCTCGGGTGCGCCGGCCACACGGCCTGCCCTTGCAGAATTTAAGATCGAAGGTTCAAACCACATGATTACCATTCCCGTTGTTTGGAAGGGTAAACAGCAGTGCTTTTTATTGGATACCGGATTTATGTTCAGTGTTATGGACTCCACAGCATTTCCCGATTTGCAGGATACTGGGAATTCGATGGATGTGAAGACTCTCGCGGGGGGTACCACAACCTTTGAACTGTGTAATCCTCCCCATCTAGATATTAACCCCATACGAATAAGTGATGCGCTTGTGGGCCGGCAGGATTTGGCAAACCTTAGGGCTGCTTTGGATCGTCCGATTATCGGTATTCTTGGGGTAGTCGCATTACGCGATTTCGTTGTGCAAATAGACTTCGATGAAAACCGCCTGCGGTTTTTCCGGCCGGACTCTTTGCCCCATCCCGAGTGGGGCACGCAAATACCCATCGAGTCCAACGGTCTTACCCCGGCCATTAATCTGGAAATCTTAGATCAGCATGTTGTATTTAACATAGACACCGGATGCAACGGTGGTGTGGAACTGCCCTCTGCCCTCTTCGATAGCGTGCAGCGGTCGGTCAACGCGGCCATTGATTCAGATCCGTTAACTGTGATCCAACGAACCATAAACTCACGGAAAATGCGGGTGCCGACATTTGAAATCGCCAACATGCGATATCGCGATATCTTGATTGACGAAACGAAAACCGATGTCGGCTCTCTGAGCTTGAACTTCCTTTCGCGCCACATGGTAACGATTGATTTCCCTAATCTGCGATTGTATTTGAAGCCCGGCAAGCAATTTTCTCGGCACGACGAGGACGGCATGAGCGGCCTGCACATTCTCCGTCCGACATCCCAAACCGTGGCGGATATTGTGGACAAGGATAGCCCCGCCTACGAGGCCGGAATTCGGGATGGCGACATCCTCCTTACAGTGAACCAGAGACCGGCCGGGGAGTACGATATTGAAGACCTGCGCGATCTATTGCAATCGCAGGACGGCAAAGAGGTTACGGTTACATACCGCCGCGGTGATACGACCAAAACCGTGGCTTTCAAGCTCCGGCGTAAGATTTGACCCGAACAATAGGGCCGTTCAAGATTTCTGCCGCCGCGACCAAATGAATTGGACCGCGGATTGCCCAGCGCGGCGTACCCGCAACCAAAAAGAGATATCGCGCGGAGGCGCAGTGGCGCGGAGAAGAGAAAAGATGGGTCAAATTGCCCCCCTCAATTCTCCGCGCCTCCGCGCGAACTTTTTCTTTTGGGATTAGGTTGTGGGCAAAGCCAACTCCAGGCCTCTGCGCGAGCTTCGATTTCGATGTTGGCGGTCCTTTTATCGTCGGCGAAGCCAAGCAGCGCCGGCGGTGGCGGCGGCGCGACGATTCGGTAACTCCACCGGGTCGAGCGTGATCCAGCCGTGATAGGCGGCGGCTTCCAAATCGGATAGCAAGCGCGGCCAGTTCACGGAGCCGGTTCCAATCACGGCGGGCTTGGTGCGGTGGTCGGGGCCGGCGATGGCGTCGCGGGCTCGAACGTGGCGGATTTGCTGGCCGAGATGGGAAATGATTTCGTCGGTGCTCCAATCGTCTTTGAGGATGGCGACCGGATCGAGATCGAGGCCGAACCAGGGACAGGCGGCGATTTTTAGCGCGCGGTCGAGAGTGGCGAAGGCGGCCAATTCGCTGCGGAAAGCGATCGTCACGCCGTGGCGATCGGCGCGGCGGGCGAGTTCGGATAGGGCGGAATCCATCAGTTGATCGGTGGGAATCGGGCCGAGG
>JBEKXM010000002.1:0-24100 GCA_049512115.1 Tepidisphaeraceae bacterium
ATGACCGGATGATCGATAAGAACGACGTTCCGCAATTGCATCGTCAATCGGCCCCTTTCCGGAGATCGCGGCCAAGCTATTGTCGCCGATTTTGCGTGCAATGCCAGATGGATGAATTTTGGGCGGTGAGTCGGTTTGAAGGTTGAAACGCCTGGGAGTGCCCCAGGGAGCAAGCTCCCGTGGGCTTTGGATCACGGTTATTTGAGCATTCCGGCCTTCTTGGCATAAGGGAAAAGCCCTCCGGCTTCGATAATCGGCAGCACGTCGCCAAGCGGGCGAAGCTCGTGACGCTGATTCTGGGTTTTGTTGATGACGACGCTTTCGTCGAGGCGGACTTCCAGTTCATCGCCGGTGCGGATTTTTTCGACGAGGCGCTCCTTGGATTCCAGGGGAATCAGGTATCCGCCGTTGACGCTGTTGCGGAAGAAGATGCGGGCGTAGAACTCGGCGATGACGCAATGGCAGCCGGCCTCGGCCAGGGCCAGGGGGGCGTGCTCGCGGCTGAAGCCGCTGCCGAAGTTCTTGCCGCCGATCACGATCCGGTAATCGCTCTTGAATTCGTTGGGTCGGACGAAGCGCAGGTGGCCGTCGGGCAGACCGGCCTGGCCCTCGGGAACGCTGCTCATGGCGTACATGCCGAAGTATTTGCGCTCCTCGGGAATGCTCGGATTATACGAGAGATATTGGGCGGGAATGATCTGGTCGGTATCGACGTTGTCGCCCAGGACGTAGGCTTTGCCGCTGATGACGTTCTGCATGGGTTCTCCGCGAAGGAGAGTGAATTCTAACACAGAGGGCACGGAGAGCACAGAGCACACAAAGATAGATGCGGTAAAGGAAGTCTTTCTCGGTGTGCTCTGTGGCCTGGCGTGCCCTCTGTGCCGGCCTTTTTTTTTCGTTATCATCACGGGCCAATGCACATCGCCGCCCTGCACAAGGTTTTCGATAACGATGTCGTCGCGATTGAGAACCTCGCGCTGGAGATCGGGCGCGGGGAATTTGTGGCCGTCCTCGGGCCGTCGGGATGCGGGAAATCCACGCTGCTAAGGATTATCGCGGGGCTGGAGCGGCCAAGTTCCGGAAGCGTTGAAATCGGACAGGGCCGGATCGCGTACGTGTTTCAGGACGCGCATCTGCTGCCGTGGCGGAACGTGCTGCGGAACGCGGCGCTGCCGCTGGAATTGATGGGGATGGGCCGGGCGGAACGGGTGGCGGCGGCGGCGGACGCGTTGGAGCAGGTGGGATTGGCGGATGCGGTGCGGCGATACCCGGCCCAGCTTTCGGGGGGGATGAAGATGCGGGTTTCGCTGGCGCGGGCGCTGGTGACGCGGCCGGATTTCCTGCTGCTCGACGAGCCGTTCGCGGCCCTGGATGAAATCAACCGGCAAAAATTGGACGAGCAGTTACGCGAGCTTTGGCTGCGGCATCGGATGACGGTGGTGTTCGTCACGCATTCCACGGCCGAGGCGACGTTCCTGGCGAACCGGGCTGTGGTGTTGTCGAGCCGGCCGGCACGGGCCGTCGCCGATTTGCCGGTCGATCTGCCGGAGAGGCGGGTGGCATCGGTGCGATCGTCGCCGCAGTTCGCGGAGGTGACGCGGCAAATCTACGACGCCCTGGAGCGAGGCGGAGCATGAAAGCCAGGAGGACGATTTTTTCGGCGATTTGGCCTCCGTTGATCGTTTTTGTCGTGGCGGTCGTAGCGATGCATGTGGCGGCGAATCTGCTGGATGAGCCGTTTTTGCTGCCGCGGCCTTCGGCGGTGGCGAAGGTGATGTTCGACCGCCGCGACGAGCTGCTGGCATCGCTGTGGACCACGGCGGAAGCGGCGCTCATCGGCTTTTGCGCCAGCGGGTTCGGTGGAATCGCGGTGGGGATGATTCTCTCCGCCAGCCCGCTGGTGCGGCGGGCGATTTATCCGTACACGGTGTTTTTTCAGACGGTGCCGATCGTGGCGATCGCGCCGCTTCTGATGATCTGGTGCGGGCCGGGGCTGGGGGCGGTGGCGCTGTCGGCGTTCATCGTTTCCGTTTTCCCCGTCATCGCTAATACGCTCGGCGGGCTGCTTTCGACCGATCCGGCGTTGGAGGATTTGTTTCGGCTTTACGGGGCGGGCCGATGGGCGAGATTGTGGAAATTGAAACTGCCGACGGCGCTGCCGAGCATATTCACGGGGCTGCGGGTCGCGGCGGGTCTGGCGGTGATTGGAACGGTGGTCGGGGAATTTCTGGTCGGGCTGTTCGGTCCCGGCGAGGGGCTGGGGGTTCGGATCGTGTCGGCCAAAAAACAGGGCCGCACGGACGAGGTCTTCGCAGCGGTGCTGATCGCGTCGCTGCTGGGGTTGGCGATGTTTGCGGCGATCAATCTGGCGGCTAAACTAATCCTTCGGCACTGGCACGCATCGGAGCAGGACAACTGATATCGGGTCCGTTTGGATTTGTTTACCGCGAAGACGCGAAGGGCGCGAAGTAATAAAAGGCAGGGTAACACAATGTACCGGGCCAGGAACGATCTTACGGCGAGCCTTGGTTTTCAGCGTTTTCTTGGCGTCCTTGGCGTCTTGGCGGTCAATCTCCTTTGTGGAACTTTCCTGCTTAGCGGATGCGGAAAGAGCGCGGGCGGCGGTTCATCGGGGGCAATCGCGGTGCAGCTTACGTTGGACTGGAAGCCCGAGCCGGAGTTCGGCGGGTTCTATGCCGCCAAACAGGACGGCGCATTTTCCCGTCATGGGCTGGATGCGACGATCACCCCGGCCGGGGAAGGGGCCGATACCTGGCAGCTTGTGGCGACGGGCAAAACCGAGTTCGCGACCTCCAGCGCCGACCAGGTGCTGATCGCGCGCAAGCAAAACGCGGACGTGATCGCGATCTTCGCGGTGTACCAGACTTTCCCGCAGGGGATCATGGTTCACCAATCGCGCGGGTTCAAAACGATGGGAGACATTTTTACCAGCGACGGAGTTCTGCTTGCGGAGGACAACGCCTGGCTGCACTTTCTTGAAAACAAATTCGCCCCGGTGCGGGTGCGGATCACCTATTATTCCGGCGGGATCAGCGAATTCCTGGCCAAGAAGGAATATTCGCAGCAGTGCTTCGTGACCAGCGAGCCAATCCTGGCCAAACATCAGGGCGGCGATCCGCAGACATTTTTGATCGCCGATGAGGGGTTCAATCCGTACACCACCGTGGTCATTTGCAAGGGGGATTTGTGGCGAGCGCATCCGGAGGAGGTGAAGTCGATGGCGGCCGCGTGCCGTGAAGGGTGGCGGGACTATCTGGACCAGCCCGATGCTGTCAATGCGACCATGCACGGGCTGAATGCGGACATGGATTTGCAGACGTTCGCCGAGGCCGCGGCCGCCCAGAAGCCGCTGATTGAAACCGACCAGACCCGCGCCGCCGGTTTGGGAACGATGACGGGCGAGCGTTGGAAGGATTTGGCGGACCAACTCGTGAAATTGGGGGTGATCGATGCGACGGTCGACCCGCAGCAGTGTTTTGTGAATCCGTGATGGCGTCGGATGTGCGGCCGCGGGCTGAATGCATCATCGAAAGATTTGAATCCGCTCCGGCGGCCCGCGGATGGCCATCCGCGGGCTTTCAGAATTGAAATTGACCAACCACCAGCGCCGCGTGGCATTTGAGGCGGTTTCTAACCCCCAATGGGCACCGAAATTGTGTTGCGTGACGGCTGAATTTCAAATAACCCCTTTCCATCCGGGCCGCTCTGGCCATAATGGGGGTTGCCTAAAGTCGTTTGAGGTGTTCCCTTATGGGTCCAATCAATATCGCTCTGGTCAAGCTCTTCCAAGCCGATGAGAAACTCCGCCAGGCACAAGGAAGGCTCGATTCCGTCAGTAAAAACGTACGCATTCAGGAACGCAGGGTGGCCGACCTATCCGAGCGGTTGCGGCTGGGGCAGGCGACGCTCAAGGAGCAGCAGTCGCAGTCGGCACAGCTCGATCTCGATCTGAAAACCCGCGAGACGAAAATCGAGCGGCTGCGCGCCCAGCAACAAAACTCCAAGAACAACCGCGAATACCAGGCGTTTCTTGTCGAGATCAACACGGAGAAGGTGGACAAGGGAAAGTCAGAAGAGGAGCTTCTCAAGATCATGGCATCGGTGGAGAAATTGCAGACCGAGGTGAAGGAATTGGCGGTGTCCGTCGATGCGGAGACGTCCAAGCTCAAGGCCATGCGGGCGGAGATCGGGGAGCGGGTCAAGGAACTACAGGCGGAGATCGATTCGTTGCGTCCGGCGCGAGAGGCGGCGGCGGCGGGTGTGACGCCCCAGGCGCGCCAGGCGTTCGAACGCCTGGCCGAGCGATTCGAGGGGGAGGCGATGAGCGCCCTGACCAAGCCCGACCGGCGACGCGAGGAATATGCGTGCACGGCGTGCAACATGGACTTGGTGACCGACGTTTACAACAGGCTGCACAGCCGCGACGAATTGGTGTTCTGTCCCAGTTGTCATCGGATTCTCTATATTCCGGACGATTTGCCGGTGGAAACGGCCGTGCACAAGGTCAAGGAAAAGAAAGAGCCCAGGACCAAGACAAGCAATCTGAAAGCGGCCATCGGCCGGCAGACGGCCGCGGAGGACGTGGTCAAGTCGATAACGATCGAGGAGGATGACCCGGAGCCGCCACCGCCGACGGCATAGTTCTCATCGCAGTAGGACTGGCAAACTCTTCACGCCCCTGAAAGTGAGGCCTTTCATCCACCGAAGTTTGGTTTTGGCAAGCCTCATGCGGGGAAACCGGGCGGCCAATTCGCGAATCGCAATTTGAGCTTCCATCCGCGCCAGCGCCGCCCCCAGGCAAAAGTGAATGCCGGAGCCGAAGGCCAAATGGCGGTTGTCGGATCGGCGGATGTCCAGACGATCCGGATCGGAGAATCTGGCGGGATCGCGATTGGCCGCGCCCAGGCAACCGAGCACGATCTCGCCGGGGGGGATGGTCTGGCCATTGATTTCGATCGGCTCGCCGGTGAGCCGGCTGGTCCACTGCACGGGGCTGTCGTAGCGAAGCAATTCCTCGACGGCCGATTCGATCAAGTCCGGCTGGCGGACGAGCAGCTCCCATTGATCGCGGTTGCGGAGCAGCGCGAGCATTCCGTTGCCGATGAGGTTCGTCGTTGTTTCGTGGCCGGCGGACAAGAGCAGGACGCAGTTGGTGAAAATCTGGTCGCGATTCAGGCCGTCGGGCTCGTTTTCGGCTTCCAGCAGCCGCGACAACATGGAATTGGCGGGCGTGCGTCCCATGCGTGCAACCACCTGCTCAAAATATGCGCGGATTTCATTCCACGCCTGGTTGGATCGAGTCTGCTGCTGGGGCGAGGGGTTCAACGAAAGTGCGGCGGCCAGATCGTCGGACCACTGCTTGAGGCGCGGGAAATCTTCCGCGGGGAATCCGAGCATCTCCACGATGGTGACGACGGGAAGGGGATAGGCCAGGTCGGCGATGAGGTCCATTCGCCCGGCAGCGGCGATGCGGTCGATGCGGTCGCGGGCCATCCGCTCGATGCTGGGCCGGAGTTCGGCCAGCGATGCGGGGGTGAAAGCGCGAGAGAAAACTCCGCGCACGCGGGTGTGAGCGGGCGGATCGAGAAAGAGCATGGAAACGGTCTCCGGCTGGGAGCGTGTTTCCTCGCCGGGGACGCCGAGTTGCTTGCGGACCAGCCTGGGCAGCCGCTGGGGTGCGAAGGGGTCTTTGCGGAAGCGCGGGCTTCGCAGCATTTCCATCACGTCGTCGTGCCGGGTCAGGACCCAGACGGGCGCCAGCGGGTCCTTCCGGACCGGTTGCCGCTCGCGCAGCCAGCGGTAGAGGGGATAGGGATCGGTGACGAATCGAGGATGGGCCAGACTTCTTTTTGCGTAGATGTTCCAAACGAGCGGGGGAATCCGGGCGGCCTTTTGCAGCGGGCGCAAGGCCGTCGCCAGAAGCCTGGGCCGCACCGGCGTCCACCCCCAGCCGCGGCGGCGGCGCGGCATTCCATCGGCGATCCAACGCCGGATCGCGGCCTCGGCGTGGGCGGGGGTCATCCCGGCGTCGTTGAGCTTTTTGCCCACTTCAAGATCGCCGGCCAGGGCGAGGGCCGCGATGACGTGCTCCGTGCCGACGTGTTCATGGTGAAGCCGGGTGGCCTCCCGCGACGCCGACCGCAGAATTCGAAGCGCCGACCGATCCAGCCGATTGGCCCGCTGCGCCGGCAAGGGACCAATCGGCGGCTGGGCGCGATCGAGAATTCGACCGATGTCGACGCCGCATTGTTCCAGGAGATATGCCCCAGCGCTTTCGCGATCGTCGGCAATGACGGCAAGCAAATCCTCGGCGTCGGCGGCTTCGCGTCCGTGGCGGGCCGCTTCGTCGAGCGCCGAGACCAACGCCCGCCGCATCCGCAAGGGGAAACGCTGCCACATATCGGGGGATTGTATGCGAAAACAAACCCACGGCAGCGCCGTGGGCGTTGGCGGAGAGGCAAGGCGCCCGCATTATGCGATTTCGAACAGCTTGGAGACCGCGATTTCAAATCCAGGCAACACTTCTCCGCCGCCAAGAACGTCGCCGCCGGTCAGCCGCGTGATTTGTGCGGGCGATGTGTAAACTTCCACCGACTTCGTCTTGATATCGACGTACCACACGAGCTTGGTGCCCGCAGTGAAATATTCATGGAGTTTGTTTTCCATCTCGCGGCGCGTGTTGCTGTCGGACAACACCTCGACAGCCAAATCGGGAGCAAGATCGGGGATTGGACCAGCGGGCGCCTTGCGACCCGGTAACCGGTCGAAACTAACGAATGCCACGTCGGGTATCCGTACGCGGCGAGCCAGAATGCGCATCATGCCGGCTTCGCCCGTGACAATGCCAAGTTTTCGCGGAACCACGAAAGATAAAAGGATGTGGCCGATGAGCATTGCGACAGCGGATTCCTCATACCCCATCGTCTTCTCCACTAATGTGCCATCAATGAGCTCGCACAAAATATCCTGATGGTCGTCGAGGCGGACGACATCCGCCTCCGTGGCGGTGCCGGGCCAGGGATCAAACACGATCCGTTCGAGCGGCACATTTCCCAGCGCGTCCCACCATTCGGCAGCGGTGCGAAAACGGCCATTCGTGGTAACGCTTGGCGGGGCTGTGGTGGTCTGAATCATCGGTACAGTTCCATAATATCATCGGCAATTGACGTATCGAATCCGGTTTCGCGAGCATACCACGCCGATCGCTTCAATCCATGCCGAATTCCTTTTTGAGGTCTTCCATGCTGATGGTATCGCCCTCGGCGATTTGCTTGCGGGCGCGAGCGATGGACTCGATGAACGCGGGATCGCGCTCTGGTATAAACCACTCGAGATCATCGTCATCGAATGGCGTTAGCAACGCGATGGGATGTCCATCGCGTAATACCAATACTTCCTCGTCGGCGCCCTGCTGGAGTAGGTCTTCTGCGGTGGCGTTATCTTTTATGCTGACCGTTTTCATGGCGACTGCCTCGGCGTCGATGCGGCTGAATTCACCGATACACGTCGCTTCGGTGCCGAACCGCGACGATATCAACGATTCCAGCCCCATCGTCAACCGTGTAAACCACCCGCCAATCTCCGATGCGAATGCGCCATCGACTTTCGCTTCCCTGGAGTTTCACGCATCCCGGTGGACGTGGATCACGCGGAAGTTTTTCGACTGACGCCATGACCCGGCGCGCAATCGGTGGATCAAGGCGGCCCAACTCCTTGATGGCTGAATGCGCAAAGGTAAGGCGATAATCAGCCATGAGCTTTGGCGTGGGCCTTGCGAGACCGGCGAGCCAAGCGCTGTCGAACCTCTTCAAGCGGGTAGCGCGTTTCGTTGCGGCGCGAATCTATGAGCAAGTGATCGTAGATATCCTCCCATATCCGCCGATGCTTCCGGAGGTCGAGGATGACGCCGGTCTTTCTTCCCGCATCATCCACCAAATAGCTTACACCGCTCATCGGATACCTCCGTGCATTCAATCCAAATTCATCGTGAGCAGGAACTGCGCGTTGCTCGGGACCTTGGCCAATTGGCTCTTGAGGCGTTCGACCGATTCCACGGGGCTCATGTCGCTCAGGACGCGGCGGAGGCGGTAGACCAATTCCAATTCCTTGGCGTCCAGCAACAACTCTTCGCGGCGGGTGCCGCTGGAGTTGATGTCGATGGAGGGATAAATGCGCTTGTCCACCAAGCGGCGGTCCAAGTGCAACTCGGCGTTGCCGGTGCCTTTGAACTCCTCGAAGATGACCTCGTCCATCTTGCTGCCGGTGTCGATCAGGGCGGTGGCCAGGATGGTGAGGCTTCCGCCTTCCTCGATGTTTCGGGCGGCGCCGAAGAATCGCTTGGGCTTTTGCAGGGCGTTGGCGTCGACGCCGCCGGTCAGAATCTTGCCGCTGTGCGGGACCTCGGTGTTATAGGCGCGGGCCAGGCGGGTAATGCTGTCGAGAAGAATCACCACGTCCTTGCCGAACTCGACGTAGCGTTTGGCCTTTTCGATGACCATTTCGGCGACCTGGACGTGGCGTGAGGCGGGCTCGTCGAAGGTGCTGCTGACGACTTCGGCGACGGTGTTGCGCTCCATGTCGGTGACTTCCTCGGGCCGTTCGTCGATCAGCAGGATGATGAGGACGACCTCGGGATGGTTCTTGGAAATGGCGTTGGCGGTTTTTTGCAGGAGGACCGTCTTGCCGGTGCGCGGGGGGGCGACGATCAGCATGCGCTGGCCCTTGCCGATCGGCGTGACCAGGTCAACGATCCGCATGTTCAGGTCCTTGGGATCGTGCTCCAGGACCAGGCGGCGGTTGGGATGCAGGGGTGTGAGGTCCTCGAAATTACTGGTGTCGGTGATTCGCTCGGGGTCTTCGCCGTTGATGGCCTCAACGCGCAGAAGAGCAAAATACCGCTCCGATTCCTTGGGCGGGCGAATCTGCCCCTGAACGACGTGGCCATTGCGAAGGCCAAATCGGCGAATCTGGCTGGGGCTGATGTAGATGTCATCCGGGCAGGGCAAATAGTTGTATTCCGGGCTGCGGAGGAATCCGAACCCGTCGGGAAGGATTTCCAGGACCCCTTCGCCATACATCAGGCCGTTCTGGCGGATGCGGGCGCGCAGGATCTGGAAGATGAGGTCCTGCTTCTTGAGACCGATGTAATCGGCGATTCCCTCCTCCTTGGCGATCTCGTGCAATTTATGCACGTCCATCGTCTGGAGGTCCTTGATGTAGAGCTTTCCGCCCTTGACCTGTTCGTATTTGGCGTTGGTCTCGGCGTCGAAATTGGCGACGTCCTCGGAGACGGTGGGCTGCCCGTTGCCGGATTGCTCGGCGGGTTCCTCGGCCTTGCGTGTCGGTTCTTCGACGGCATCCGCGGCGGAATCCACCGCCACCGCCGACGTTTCGAGCTCCTTCGTTTCGCGCACCTCGGAGTCGGCGGACGTTGATTGATGAGATCCGGCGGTTCTCCGCGGACGGGCGCTGCTTGTCTTTGCCATGAATGGCCTCCTGATTATGAGCTGAACTTAAATTCTGGCTTTCTCGAACGATCCAAAGTTAGCGGGATGGCGTGAGGTTGAACCGATCTGGTCCGGGATCAACTGACTAGTCCCTCCGACTCCATCGAAGGTTCGATCCAACTGTGTTCCATTTCATCAAACTCAAGCGAATGAATCCGCCCCAGTCGCGTCAACACTCGTGTCAGGTCTGCTCCGGAAATCGTTTTACGAGAATTCGGAAAAGCGTTTCTCTGACTTGACCGCGGACATAATCCGCATCGGCAGTGTTATCAATAATATAATCGGATATTTCTCGCTTCTTGTCTAGGGGCCATTGCGATTTTTCCCGACGGCGAAGTTCTTCCTCCCCCCAGCCCCGGCTCCGGGTCAGCCTTTGGAGCCGCTGAACCAGCGGCGACTCCACAAAGACAATAGCATCACACCCCCCCCGAAGGCCAGCCTCAAAAAGGAGCGGCGTATCCCAAACAATCGCATGGACTTGCGGATCATCGCCGGCATCGACCATCCGCCGCTGGCGGAGTTCGGCAACCTTAGGATGGAGCAGGGCTTCCAGCTTTTGCCGCTGACCGGGGTCGCCAAATACTATATCGGCGATTTTTGCCCTGTCCACCTGACCGTCCGCCCCCACCACGTCATCCCCCCACCAGGCGCGGATTTGCCGCACGATGGCCGGGTCCCGATAGGCCTGCTGAACCTGTTCGTCGGCACTGATGACCAGACAACCCAATTCCCCGAACATCCGCGCGACGGTGCTCTTTCCGCTGCCGATGCCTCCAGTGATCCCGATTACGGGCTTGCCTTGAAACACATCCGTGGCTCAGTAATTTTTGCCGATCGAGCTCATATCGCGAGCCGGTATTCGCCGATCATCACCGAATTCCCGGCGGGATCGTAGAGCAGTAGATTATCCTGGCCGGGAGTGAGTCCGCGCTGGCGTTCGTATTCGATCTTGGCCTCGGCCAACCGGCGTGCCAGGTCGTTGAGCGACGGTACGACAACGGCCAGTGGCCGGAAATCTTCGCGAGGCAGGGGCCGTTCCAACACCTCGATCCTCAGCCGGAAATTTTCCGCTCGGTAGATCAATTCGTGGCCGCCCTCATCGCGCTCGGGGCCTTGGCGCTCGAAATTGAGAAGCCCGGCATAAAACTCATCCAGTTGCCGTTCCAACCCCGCGGGCACCCATAGCTGGCAATCCTCGACTGACACGAGGCGAACGGGCGGCGGTTCCTCGAGCTTCGGCCGCCGATCCTCGCCGGCTTCAAACGCCGTGGCAAGGGCTCCGCCCTCCGCCGTGGAGGCTAGATCAAGCTCGATCTGTGCCAATCGGTCGGCCATCGGAAGCGTGATTATATCAGGAAACGGTGAAAGGGGTGCCGAAGATCGGCCGGAGGACTGGCCGGCTCTGCTTCGAAATTGAGTCGGCCGGTCCTCCGGCCGATTCTCATTACCCAGATCTTTGGGCATACCGGCAGTGCACGGGCAATGCGGATACTGGCAACGATCAACCCTTCCATTACAATTCCGTTCCATGGGCAAGGCCTTTTTCCTCTGCATGATGGGGGTGCTTTTGTCGGCTAGCGCCGTGCGGGGAGCGGAAAACCATACGTGGGAGCTTCGGGAGGGCCGGTGGCTGGAAGCCACCCGGCCGGCCACGGGGCCGGAAGTCCCTGAGCCGATGCTCGATCAGGCCGAGCAATTGCTAAAACAACAAGACCCCAAAGCGGCCAAGAAAGTCCTCCTGGCGTGGGAAAAGGACCATAAGAAATCACCGGCCAGGGATCGCTGCATTTCCCTCCTGGCGGACGTTTTCTACCAGCAGGACGACCGCTTCAAATCTTTTTTCTACTGCGACGAGCTGATGGATGAATACCCGGAGAGCAAGCTGTTCCAGGCGGCGCTCCAAAAGCAGTTCGACATCGCCGATGCGTATTTGAACGGTTACAAGGACACGTTTTTGGGAATGCGGATTGTGGATGAGTCGGCGGAAGCGGTGCAGATGATGTGGCGCATTCAGCAGCGTGCCCCGGGGTCTGTGCTGGCGGAAAAGGGATTGCTGTACACGGCGGACTATTATTTCAGCGACCGCGATTACGACCTGGCGGAGGACGCATACAACTTCTACGTCCACAGCTATCCCAACAGCGATCGGGTTCCACAGGTGAAACTTCGGGCGGCGTTTTCGTCGCTGGCGCAGTTTCGCGGGGTGAAGTTCGATGCCTCCAATATCATCGACGCCAGGGCGCAACTGCTGGTGATTCAAAAGCAGTATCCCGAGTTGGCGGCGGAGGAAAACGTGCAGACGGTGGTGGATCAGATCGACAGCGCCTTCGCAAAGAAGCTGCTGGATCAGGCGGAGTTTTACGAGCGCACGGGCGAGTTGCACGGGGCGGTCTACCTATTTCGCTTTCTGGTCCAGACCTATCCCAACGCGCCGGAAGCGTCGGAGGCGAGAAGCCACCTGGGCCGGATGGCGGCTTCGGTGCTTGCCGAAGCCCCGCCGCCTCGGACGAGCGGATATGCCCCGGCAACGGAACCGAGCGTGGATGCGGAGGGGAGATGATGAGAAAGCTCGAAATCCGAAATCCGAATGACGAATCAAATTCAAATGACCGAATGACGAAATCCGTGCCTTCGGTCATTCGGATTTTGGATTTGATTCGTCATTCGGATTTCGGATTTCGAATTTTCGTGTGCTCCGTTGCCCTACTGCTCGCCGGGTGCGGCTACCAATCCGGAGGCGACGGGGGCTGGCATTGGGGATCGGTTTACCGGCAGGACATTCACAGCGTGGCCGTGCCGGTTTTCAGCTCCAAGGACTATCATCGCGGAGTGGAATTCCAATTGTCCGATTCCCTGGCGAAGAGGATCGAGGAATTCACGCCGTACAAAATTGAGCCGCGCGAGCGTGCCGACACGGTGCTGGAAGGCGAAATCGTTTCCATCGTGCCGTCGACGTTGACGCTGAACCCCTACACGGCCACGCCGCAGGAACAGGAGTATTCCATCGTCGTGAACTTCACGTGGAAGGACCTGCGGACGGGAAAGATATTGGTATCGCGGGTGGGGTTCGAGCAGGCGACCACCTATTTCCCGAACCTCGGCGAGGGACAATACGTGGCGGCGGAGAATGCGGTGGAACGGCTGGCGCTGGGGATCGTGAACGAAATGGAAGGCCCTTGGTAGGGTTTTTCGTCAGATTTTGCCGATTGAATCGTCTGTAACGGGTTTACCGCTGGAAAAAGCGGGGGGCAAGCCCTTATGATGGCATGGACGCATAGATTGGATCGACGTAGAGCCAACCGTCGCCGATGCTCAATTGCATGCGGCCAAGGAATTGCCCCTTTTGAGGCGTTGCGGATAGTTGTAAGGAACGATATGTCAGAACCAAAGCCCCCGGAGCGACCCTTTCGTAAGAACGGCCGCAACAGCCCCAACGGCGGCGGTATGCGCGTGGGACGGGGATTGTTCGGATGGGTCCTTTTCATAAGCCTGGCGATCATGCTGGTCATGCTCCTGCGGACCTCCACCCCGGCGTATCAGCCAATTCACATGTCGGATTTTGAGACGCTGCTGGCCAACAACAAAGTCGAGGAGTTCACCATCGACGGCAACGAGGTGAACGGGATCGTCAAGGAAAACGTGCAAATCCCCGGCGCGGCCCCGAACAGCAGATATTTCAAAACGGAATACCCCGAAGGGACGTTCTCCAACGGCGCATATCTGGCGGAGTTGATGAAGAAGCGTGGGGACACCGCGGTGGATTCCAAGAACCAGTCCAACCTCCTCATGAACATCCTGCTGCCATTGGTCCCGTGGCTGCTGATCTTCGGATTCGTCTGGTTCTTCGTTTTCCGGCAGCTGCGCAACAGCGCCGGCGCGGGCGGGATGCTGGGCAGCTTCGGCAAGAGCAAGCACAAAATCACCGCCAAGGACCACACCAACATCACCTTCGACGACGTGGCCGGAATCGAAGAGGCCAAGGAAGAGGTGATGGAGATCGTCGAGTTCCTGAAGAACCCGAAGAAATTTCAGCGTCTTGGGGGCAGAATTCCCCGGGGCGTGCTGCTGGTGGGCGAGCCGGGCACGGGCAAAACTCTTCTCGCCAAAGCGATCGCCGGCGAGGCCGATTGCCCGTTTTTCAGCATCAGCGGCTCGGACTTCGTGGAGATGTTCGTGGGCGTGGGCGCCAGCCGGGTGCGCGACCTGTTCAAGCAGGCGAAGGACAACAGCCCGTGCATCATCTTCCTGGACGAAATTGACGCGGTGGGTCGGCGGCGCGGCAGCGGGTTTTCCAGCGGCGGGCACGACGAGCGCGAACAGACCCTCAACGCCATCCTCGTGGAGATGGACGGCTTCGACACCAACGACCAGGTGATCGTCTGCGCCGCCACCAATCGGGTGGACGTTCTCGACCCCGCGCTGACCCGGCCGGGGCGATTCGACCGGCAGATTTACGTTCCGTTGCCGGACGTCAAGGGCCGATTGGAAATCCTCAAAGTCCACAGCCGCAAGGTGAAGCTCGGCCCGAACGTGGACTTGCAGCGATTGGCGCGGGCGACGCCGGGATTCAGCGGCGCGGACTTGGCGGCGATCATCAACGAATCGGCGTTGGGGGCGACGCTGGCGGGCAAGGAGTTCATCGAACAGGACGACCTGGAAGAGGCGCGGGACAAGGTCCGCTGGGGCCGGGCGCGCAAGAGCCGGGCCATCGACGAGAAGGAAAAAATCGCCACCGCGTATCACGAGGCCGGGCATGCCGTCGTGCAGTACCTGGAAAAGGATGCCGACCCGATCCACAAGGTGACGATCATCCCCCGCGGCAATTACGGCGGGGCCACGATGGCGTTACCTGAAAAGGACCGCATGTCCCAATCGAGGAAATGGTGCTATGCGTTCATGAAGGTTTGCTTCGGAGGCCGGATTGCCGAGGAAATGTTCACCGGGGACATCAACACGGGGGCATCGGGCGACATCCGCCAGGCCAGCGGTTTGGCCCGCAAGATGATCCGCGACTGGGGCATGAGCGATCGGCTTGGTTTCGTCTTCTACGGCGACGACGATTCGAAAATGAATTATTTTGAACTTGGCGGCGGGCGCGATTACTCCGAGGAAACCGCCAAGGCGATCGACGAGGAGACCAAGCGCCTGATCGACACGCTGTATGACGAAACGCGCAAATTGCTGGAAGCCAACAAGGACCGCGTGGAAGCGATCGCCAAGGCGTTGGTGCGCTACGAAACGCTGGACGCATCGGAAGTGGATCGGATCATGAAGGGCGAAACGCTGACGAAGCCGACGGTGGGCGACTTGCTGGAAAAAGAGCAAGGCCGCCGCGGCGTGGTGGTGCAGCCATCGGCCGATCCGAAAGGCCCCGACCTGACGCTCGGCGGCGGAGCGCTGCCGGCGCCGGGATGAGTTGAATCTCGCGCGAGCGGATCGCGATCAACGTCATAAGATTTGCGTCACTTCTCTCGTAGGGACTTGCGAAGGTTTCTCGCGCCGTGGAGCACGCGCAGCAGTTCGATGCCGCCGCGAATCGGACGATAAAAGAGCAGATAATCCCCTACCGGAAAGCTCCGAACGCGCGCTCGGAGCTCGGGTCGCGCGGGACCGGCCTTGGGGTGACCGGACAATAACTCGAGTTTGGCGTCAAAAGTCCGGAGCAATTCATCGGCGGCAGGCACGTTATTCCGTGCAACCTAATCCCAAATGTTCTGGTAATCGCGAAACGACGCCGTTGTGCGATGAATGATTCCCATCACGAGGTTTTCTTGCGACCCGCGTGCCGTTGGGCGATGACGTCCTCCGCATCGAAATCGGCAAATTGACCGTTGTCGGCTTCGTTGATTCCGACGTCGATCTCGCGGCGAAGTTCCTCGATATCATCCACGGTAAGCTCCTCGCGCTGGCGTGACTGCTGCAAAAGGTTGTTCACCGCTTCCTCCGGCGAAGCGTATTGGCCGGTTTTTACCTTTTCCTCAACATATTTTTGCACGTCAGGTTTGAGAGAGACGTTCATGATAGATGAACCTCGGGCGCGCCGATCGTACCAGAAAAGCCGCGGGAACCGGAGAATAATTTACTCCACCTGCAAGACCACGTTGACGACGTGGAGTTGACCTTTGCGGAGGACGTCGATGCGCGTGTTTCCGCGGCGGTTGGCGATGGCGGCGGCGAAGGTCGGAGCGTCGCCGACGGATTCGCCGGCCAACTTGAGGATCAGGTCGTCCGGTTGTAATCCGGCGCGTTCGGCGGGGGAGCCGGGGATGATGTGGCTGATTCGCAATGCGGGCGTGGCGCCCAGAGCCGGATTCAGTTGGCGTTCGGGATCGTCGGGAGGGACCGTGGCGATCACGACGCCGAGCAATGCGCGGCGAACGACGCCGTGTTCGATCAATTCGCTCACCACCGGCGCGCAGGCGGCGGCGGAGAGGAAATGTCCGCCCTTGGTGAATCCGGCGATCGAGCCGTCGATGTTCACGAGCGTCGAAACGTCCGGCTCCCAGCCTTCCCACACCGCCAGGCGATTGCCCGCGGGATTCAGCGACATTACCAGGAGCAGTGTCCCGGCTTGCGGAGCATCGGCGGAAATCATGGCGGATTTGGTCTTCACTTTTCCGTTGATCCGAAGCAACGTCAGGTCCGCCTGACGATCCGAAGCGAGGAACGAAGCGGTGGCCCATCGGCCGTCGCCGATGGAGACGGGGATGGGAAATTGGCACGCGGCCTGATCGACGTAGCGCGGAATCAGCAGACGGTTTTGATCGTCGAGAACGACGCCGATCCCGTTGGGCGAGAACCGATCGAGCCGCAGGACGATCACGTGGGGAGCCTGTTGCACAACCGGCTGCGTGGAGGACGGAATGGTGGTGGGATGAATCTCGGCGGTGAGGTAGGGCGTCCCCGGCGAGCCGCGTTCGATTTCCTCAAGCCGAGCCAGGGAGACGGGATCGAGCCGGTTGGCCCATTTGGCCAGCGGATCGTCGGGCGAAACCGAGAGGTTGGTCGGCATCGGCAATTGGACGCGAACGATGCTTGGGGCAATCTGCTTGAAAAGCGTCTGGGTCTCGTGATTGAGTTCATCAAGCAGCGGGCGGGACGTTGGCAGGTCTGCCGATTGTGCGGGCGATGGCGGGGGAAAAAGAATCAGTAGAAGAGCGCAGATGCCCACGGCGGCGCCGCGAGCGCGGCAGGACGGCTTGAATACGGTTTCAGACATTCTCGCTCAAAACTTATCCATCGACGGGATGACGTTGGAATCTCCTCCGCTCGGCGCGGCCAATTGGCCCGCCTGGACGGCTTGCACAAATAGCCTCGCATCCTCCATCGAATCGAACTGTTTGACCATAACCAGCTTGCCCGACCGGTCGCGCACTTCCACGGCAACTTTGTTGGCCAGCGGAATGCCCATGTTGTCGCCGACGCCAGCCACATGCGGCGCGCTCGACGGCATATTTGCCAGGTTGGGCGCCGCGTTGAAACGATCCCGTCCGAGCCAACCGACGGTAAATCCGAAGAGGATCAGCGCCGCCGCGGATGCCACGATGCGAAGGGCATTGCTGGTCCAGGACATGAAATCTTCGCGGCGGGTGGCGCGCATGAGTTTGGCTTGCAGGCGGGCAATGGAGGCATCATCCGGCTCGAGGCTGTTCCAGACCATCGACCGGACGGCATGATCTTCGCGGAGATGGTCCAGTTCGGCCATCAGGTCGCGTTCGATCGCCAGGCGGCGCCAAAGCCCCTCGCATTCGGACACGGGGAGCTCGCTATCGAGATAGGCATGAAGCAATTCCAAGTCAGTGTCGTTGACCGCCATAGGTCTCCTGCCTTTTCTGGAAAACCAAGCTCCTTCAAAACCGCCGGCTTTCAGGTCTGCTCGGCGTAAGCCCGCAGCAATTCAGCCAATTGCCGCCGCCCACGATGAATCCAAGTCTTGACCTGGGGAATACTCGCGTTAAGTGTTTCGGCGATCTGGGCATAGGACATTTTTTCATATTCGCACAACACCAGGGCCGCCCGGAAATTCTCCGGCAATCGATCGATAGCGCGCCTGACGTGAATCACGGTCTCGCTCTCGATCAGGTGACGGCTGGGCGACTGCGATAGGCCGCTGGGGTCGCCCGTTTCATCCGGCAACACAGACATGTGAGGCTGCCGCAAAATGCGCAGCGACTCGTTCACAACGGTTCGCCTCATCAGGCCGCCGGCCTCGCGCCAGTCGTAACGGTCGCGGTGCTGGTACAGGTTCATAAATGCCTGTTGCACCACGTCTTCCGGCGAGGCACGGGTCCCGACGATTGCCCTGGCTATCGCCAGCAGCCGTCGTGAATGCAGCCGCACCGCACGCTCGAACAACTCGTTAGTGCTTTCTGCGGCAGGTTGCCGACCGTTCTCTTCCAGTGACACGCGCTGGCTCCAGCAAAGTTACAATCTTTATGATCCTATGGTGTAGTATCTTATCGGTCGTTTACGACTTTGTCGCGGGCCTACACTCTTCGGAAAGGAAGCACTGATGACTTTGGTCAAAACCCCCCGCCGGAAGCTCGGAAACCAGGGTCTGACCGTCTCGGCCCTGGGCCTGGGTTGCATGGGAATGTCCGAATTCTACGGCTCCAGAAACGACGAGGAGTCCATCCGCGTCATCCACCGCAGCATCGAACTGGGCATGGATTTCCTCGACACCGCCGACATGTACGGCATCGGCGCCAACGAGGTTTTAGTCGGCCAAGCCATCCGCGACCGGCGCGGCAAGGTGGTGCTGGCGACGAAATTCGGCAACGTCCGCGGCGCGGATGGCAGTTTCAAGGGCGTCAGCGGAAAGCCCGAATACGTCCGCACCGCCTGCGAGGCAAGCCTCAAACGACTGGGGGTGGAGGTGATCGACCTGTATTACCAGCATCGCGTCGATCCGAACACGCCGATCGAGGAAACGGTGGCCGCCATGGCCGAATTGGTTCGACAGGGAAAGGTTCGGTTTCTGGGGCTGTCCGAAGCCTCCGCCCAGAGCCTTCGCCGGGCGACGAAGGTGCATCCGATTGCCGCACTGCAAACCGAATACTCGCTCTGGACGCGCGAGGTGGAGGCGGAAATCCTGCCCACCTGCCGCGAACTGGGCATCGGCTTCGTCGCTTACAGCCCGCTGGGACGAGGATTTTTGACCGGGCAATTCAAAAAGCCGCAGGACCTTCCCGAAGGCGATCGACGGCGGCAATTCCCGCGGTTCCAGGGGGAGAATTTCCAAAAAAATCTCGACCTGGTGACAAAGATCGAACAGATGGCCGTGGCGAAGAAATGCAAGCCATCGCAATTGGCGCTGGCATGGGTGCTCGCACAGGGCCAGGACATCGTGCCGATTCCGGGAACGAAGAAATTGAAGTATTTGGAGGAGAACGCCGGCGCGGTTGATGTTAATTTGAGCGATTCGGAATTGCGGGAGATCGATCGCGTTATTCCGCGGGGTGTCGCCTCGGGACATCGGTATCCGGCTGAGGCAATGGGGGCGGTGAATCGGTAATGATGGTCCGAATTGGACCAACTTTGCGAAGGAACCAGTCGCTTGAATATCCGCTATAATATTGACACCGACACGGATCTACCGCACATTTACCGCCACAACGTTTCGGAGAGCGAAGTCGAAGACGTTTTGCGTGGACCGCTGGAGAACCGACCGGGCGATGGAAAATCGCGCGTGTTGATCGGGCAGACCCGTCAAGGCCGATATTTGCGAGTCATCGTTTCGATCGACTGGGGCGGGCAAGGAGTGTTCGTCATCACCGCCTATGATCTACGAGGCAAGCCGCTTAGAGTTCTTCGCCGCCGCATGAAAAAGCGAGGCCAACCATGAAAAGCAACCTGACCAAAAAAAATAATCGTACTGGTTTGGCCAAAAAGGATCCCAACCGATATCCAAAGGGTTTGAACCGCCGGAAAGTGCAGGCGATCATCTCTCACTACGAGAATCAAACCGAGGACCAAGCCGTCGCCGAAGATGAAGCCGCATACCACAGCAACGCCGTGACCATGATGGGCGTACCGGTTGATTTGGTCCCCAAGGTCCAACAGCTTATCGCCAAGCGGTCCTAGTAGCCCAAATACCGGACGATTCGAAGTTGCGGGAGACCGATCGATTCCCCGCGGCTTGGCGACCAGTCCTCGGTATTCGGGCTCGCGTAATGGGCACCGGCTCAGCCCGATTTTTTTATTTTGACGGAATCGTTCCACATTCCGGGCATTTGTCGGGCGTGGCGCGCAGGTCGTAGCCACAATTCTGGCAATGGCCCATCTGCGCGAGCCGCCGCGTTTCTCGCAAGCGACGAACGAAAATTATTGTCAGCAGCGCCGTCGGGAGCAGAGTGGCGACAAGAATCACCATCCAGCCGATGCGAATCAGCCGTTCGTGATAACTGTATAGTGGTTGATAATCCGTATAATTACTCGTCCAGAATCCGTATCCAATTGCAGAATCACCTGGGCGCATTTCAGTTCTAAAAGAAATCCCCGGCGGCCTTGTCGCCGATTTGCTAAGGAGCATCGTGGCAGTGACCGTTACCACCCAAGATTCAGAACCGATTTGCAGTGACCCGTCTCGGGAAATGGCATACCACGCATTCCCAGAGGACATCGCCGTCTTCACCTGATTCGGGGACGACCACACCAATGAATCACGTCGATAGTGGCTACGAACGACCATCCCCCGACCAATCCGCAAATTATCCATGCGGTGACCAAAGCGGGGAATCGTGGGATCGTCGTTCTCATGTCCCTTCAGTCCCTCCGGGAATTGTACCCGAAGAAATGGCCGCTCGTCGTCTTCCACCGTATAACGCCTTGCATGACGCTCGATGCACTCAGGACCATGTTAAACCGCCGGCCGTTTGAACCCGTGCGGATCACGATGAGCAGCGGCGCGGTGTTTGAGGTTCGCCATCCGGAAATGGCCAGTCTTGGCAAGAGCGCGATGCTGGTCGTTCTGCCGGACCCTGACGGTGGGCCTTCGGACCGGTGGGAGTTTCTCTCCTATTTGCATATCGCTCACGCGGAAACGGCCGCTGCATCAGGCGAGGCGGCTTGATCGGAATTGTAACTGCTATTGCTGCTGCTGGACTTCCTGCTGTTCGGCCAATTCGCGGAGGGCGGCGGCGCCGGTGGCGAAGGCGGGGATCTCCAAAGACTGCATCCGCTCGGCGGCCAGCTCGGGCGGGATGGCGGGCAGCTCCTCGGTCTTGACGGCCACGTCGATGGTTTCGCTGGCGTTGCCGCGGTAGACGCCGCGGTTGGGGGGAACGTCGCGGAAATCGCGGCCCACCGCCACCTTGACGAAGTTCCCGCCGATGACGCAGTTGTTGGCGGCGTCGAATCCGACCCAGCCGGCCGAGGGGAAGAGCAACTCGCACCAGGCATGAGTCTGGGTATATCCGCGGTATTTCTCGGCATCGGGATGGATGAACCCGCTGACGTAGCGTGCGGGGATTTTCAGCACCCGCGCCAAGGCGATCATCAGATGGGTGAAATCCTGGCAGACGCCGTAGCCGGTCGTCAGGATTTCGGTGATCGGGCTGGCGGCGTTGGTGATTCCCTTGCGGTAGGTGAATTTGTCGTCGATGAGATGGAGCAGGCGAAGCGCCAGTTCTCCGGCGCTGATGCCGTCCTTGGGCGCGACCAGGTTCGCCAGGTCGTGCAATTGCGGGCAATCGATGATCGGGCCGCCGAATTGCAGGAAATCGTAAGCCGTATAATCGTACGCCTCGGGGGGAACGGGCCAGACATCGACAAACCGCTCCGGCTCCTTGCGCGGCCGATCGGTCTCGACGACGCTGGTGGCGACGATGGAAATCTGCCGGTGAAACATGTTCACGCTGAAGGTATGAACCGTATTGTCCAGCCAATCGAAATAGCTGTTGACGGTCGTGGGCGGCCCGATGGCCAGGTCGAACGACAACCGATGCTGATCCTGCTCCTGCCGCGGAACCATCCGCAGCTCCATGATCGATTCGCTGATGAAATCGGAGTAGCGAAGATCGGTTTGATGGGTGATTTTTAGAAGCATGAAGGTAATTCCTATTGCCTATTTCCTATTGCCTATTGCCAAAGTGCCAATTTGAAAATGGGCAATAGGAAATAGGCCATTCCTTTCAATGCATAAAATACGATTGCTGGACGGCTACGGCGGCGTCGTGAACGGCGGTCTGGATGCGTTGGAGATAGCTGGGAATTCCTTCGGCGAGGATTTCAGACAGTTCGGCGTATTCGAGCTGGGCGTCGAGTCGGCCGAGAATTCGCTCGGTGGGATCGATCACGTTGCCGCGCGATCCCACGCGGATGGCGCTGATCGCCGCCAGCGCGCCCGAGATGCTGAAGCGGACGCTACGGGGAAAGCTGCGCTCCAGGATGAGGAATCCGGTGACGCGAGTGGGGTCCATGTCGCCCAGATAGTTGCGGCGATACGCCTCGATCGAGCAGCAGCTCCGTAGCACGGCCATCCAGTGCAGGTTCCGCAGCGTGCTGTCGAAGATCTGCTCGTTGGACTTGAGGATGTCGTATTTGGTCTGGATGACGCGGCAGGTGACGTCCGTGCGTTCCAGATACTTGGCCAACTGCGCGAAGAGCCAGCGCTGATCGTGGGGCAGGGTTTGATCGGTCAGACCCTGGAAGAGCATCGACCCGGTCATCACCGAACGGAACAGATCGTCGGGGGATTCGTCGAAGCGGCCCGGCGTGTCATCGCCGCGCAGGGACCAGTAGAGCGTGTTGAGGTTTTCCCACATCTCCGCGGAGATGTTCTCGCGGATTCCGCGGGCGTTTTCGCGGGCGCGCGTCAGGCAATTGAGAATGCTGTTGGGATTGTCGACGTTGAAGGTGAGATATTGCCCGACGCGTTGGGCGAGGTCCGGCCCGTCGGGAAGCTCGGGAAGGCGGAGTATCGTCAGGAGGCTTTGCCATTGCCGAGCCTGAAGCGCCGGGGCAAGGTCCCCCACGTCGATCAGGAGGTTGGAATTGACCAGAAGCAGGCGCGAGACGTGCTCGGCGCGCTCCATGTAGCGGGCCATCCAGTACATGGCGTCGGCATCGCGCGCGAGCATGGGGCGCTCGGGCTTCAGCGTGGTCGGCGCGGTGATGCCGAACGTGCTCGGCGAAGGGGCGGCGGATTTTTCTGCGGCGGCGGTCATCACTCTTCCTCCAGGACCCAGGTGTCCTTGCTTCCCCCGCCCTGGCTGCTGTTCACCACCAGGCTCCCTTTTCTCAGGGCGACGCGCGTCAGGCCGCCGGGCATCACGATCACCTTTTGGCCGTACAGGATATACGGCCGCAGATCGACGCGCCGGCCCTCGAAGTGGTCCTCGACCAGGCTGGGATGCTGGCTCAATTGAATCACGGGCTGGGCGATGAAATTGCGCGGATCGGCGTTGATCTTTTCGGCGAACAATGCCCGCTCCTCGGCCGACGCCTGATGCCCCATCAGCATTCCATATCCCCCGGATTCGTTGGTGCTTTTGACGACCAATTCGTGCAGGTGTTCCAGGACGAATTTGCGGTCGGAATCGCGGGCACAGATGTAGGTGGGGACGTTGGGCAAAATCGGGTCCTGGTTGAGGTAAAACTTGATCATGTCGGGAACGAAGGGGTAAATGGCCTTGTCATCGGCCACGCCGGTCCCGACGGCGTTGACCAGCGCCAGGTTGCCGACGCGATAGGCGTTCATCAGCCCCGGCACGCCCAGGACGCTGTCGGGGCGGAAACAGAGCGGATCGAGGAAATCGTCGTCCACTCGGCGATAGAGAACGTCGACGCGCCGCAGCCCGGCGGTCGTCCGCATGTACAAGAATCCCTTGTCCACGACGAGATCTCGCCCCTCGACCAGTTCGATGCCCATCTGCCGGGCCAGAAAACTGTGCTCGAAATAGGCGGAGTTGTAGATTCCGGGCGTAAGGATGGCGATGCCGGCGTCATCGGCATAATGGGGCGCGATGTACTTGAGCACTTGCAGCAGATTGAAGGGATAATCCTCCACCGCCCGGACGCGGTAGGCGCTGAACAGGGAGGGGAAAACGCGTTTCATCACCGCGCGGTTTTCCAAGACGTAGCTCACACCGCTGGGCGTGCGGCCGTTGTCCTCCAGGACGTAATACTTGCCGTCCTGGTCGCGGATCAGATCGGTCCCGCAGACGTGAATGTAAATGTCGCGCGGAACTCTCACGCCGAACATCTCGCGCCGGAACATCTTGGCGCCGTAGATCAGCTCGGGCGGGATGACGCGTTCCTTGAGAATGCGCTGGCCGTGATAGACGTCCTGGCAGAAGAGGTTCAGGGCGGTGATGCGCTGAACCAGTCCCCGCTCGATGACGTCCCACTCATCCGCCGGGACAATGCGCGGAATCAGATCGAAGGGGAAGATTTTCTCCACGCCGCGCGTATCGCTGTAAACGGTGAAGGTGATCCCCTGATTGCGGAACAAGACATCGGTCATTCGACGGCGTTTTTCAAACGCCGATTGACCCAGCCCCGCGAGGCGGCTGAGCAGGGATTTGTAATGGGGACGCGGCTGGCCATCGAGGGCGAAGACTTCGTCGAACAGC
>JBEKXM010000003.1:0-22343 GCA_049512115.1 Tepidisphaeraceae bacterium
CGCACCCGTCGGTCCCTTCGATGACGATCAGCTTGCCCGTACATCCCTCGCGCGGACGATACGGCATCGCATGCCCCATGTACCGGAACGGACTGCTCGTAGAATCCACCGACATATTCTTCCCACAAATGACCAATGACCAATGACCAATGACCAACTAAGTCATCTGTATCGCCGGCACAGCCCTGTAATCCTCCAGCGTCTTATCAATAAGATTCCGCACGATCTGTTGTTGTTCGCCGATGCTTTGGGTCGCGTCGATTTCCGTCAGCCCGTATTCGCTGACGATCTTTCGGTATTCTTCCAGAATCCGACCCTGGAACAACCGGAAGCTGCTGACCAGATCGGGCGCCAGGCCCAGGTCCATCCCGGCCTCATATTCCTTGAGCTTGGCGCGGCCGGACAGCAGCCGCGAAACGCTGACGTCGATGGGAACGTTGAAGTAAAACGTCCGGTCCGGACGCGGTGCGAATTGATACACCCGTCGCACCCAATCGCGCTGGCATCCCCGGATCACGTCCCGGGCAAACGCCGTATAGACGTACCGGTCGGCCAGCACGATCATTCCCGCCTTCAGCGGCGGCAGAATGTTGTGAACCAGCCGGTGCGCGAAATCCGTCGCGTGCAGCAGCGAAAAAGTCATCGGCGTCAGCGACATCTTCTTCTTGCCCCGCTTGGTCACCGTCTTCACTAGGTCCGCGCTGTTCCATTCCGTGGAAAACGGACGCAATCCCTTCGCCTGCAAATATCGCATCGCCAGTTGCAGTTGGGTGCTCTTCCCCGACCCGTCGATTCCCTCGACGACGATCAGCTTGCCCGGAAAGTGGTGCGGCGTCAGCAGTGAATCCATGGCGCTCATCTTTTCGCCAACTCGAACGAAATCGGCCGGCCGAAGACTTCCTCGAACCAGTCCCGCTTTCGCCGCGCGCCCCAGATTTCCAGCTCCGCATCCGAGCGCGCGGTGAGCGTGCATTTCACCTTCTTATTCTCGATCTTACAGCGCAGGTCCTGAATCACCGAACTATGGCTGCGGTCCAGCCCGTCGGAAAGGCGCAGGAATGCCGCCCCCACGTCCACCACCCGCCGCAGCCGCGCCGGCAGCTCCGCATAAGTGTCGTGTTTGCGGTGCGGCGTCGCTTTGCGGTGGTACCGGGCGATGTTCGCGACCACTTTCACCTCGTCATCCGAAAAATTCTTCAGGTCGCCGTGCAGAATCAGGTACATGCTGTGCTTGTGGTGGCTGTCGCGCCCGATGTGCCACCCGATGTCGTGCAGCAACGCGCCGTATTCGATCAGTTCGCGCTCCGCCGCGCTCATCCCGTGCAGCAGCCGAAGCTCGTCGAATAGCTTCATGCAGATTCGCGCCACCTGCTCGCTGTGCGTCTTGTGCCAATCGCTCCGGCGCGCCAGGTCGATCACGCTCCGCCGCCGGGGATCGGGAAGCTGCCGCCGGATCGCCAGGTCCGGCAAATGCCGCGACAGATAGTCCAGCAATATCCCCTCCCGAAGCGCCGACGGGCAGATCTCGATCCGCCTGAGCCGCAGCCGCCGGAACAGCTCGCTCACCAGGATCGCCCCGGCGACGATCTGGTCCTTCCGCTGATCGTCCAGCCCGCGGATTCGCGCCCGGTCCTTGGCGCGGCTTTCCAGAAGCTCGGCAAGCAGTTTCTCGAACCGCGGCTTTTCAATGACCTGGTGATCCCCCGTGTCCCCGTTGTGGGGAGGCTCCGACCCGCACATCGCCGCCAGGTTTTCCAGCGTTCCGCTCGTGCCGATCGCCTTCACCGGCTCCAGCGCCTCGATCTGCGCGATCAGCGGCGAAAGCTCGCGGTCGTAATGCTTCAGAAGCTGCCGATGGTCCTCCGCGCCGATTGGGTCCGACTTGACGAATTGCGCCGTCATTCGCGCGGCGCCCAGCTTTCGGCTCTCCAGCAGGGCCGCCTGCCTATCGTCGCCCACGATGAATTCCACGCTGCCGCCCCCGATGTCGATGATGAGATGCGGATGGGACCGCATCGGCAACGCATGCCGCACCGCCAGGTAAATCAGCCGCGCCTCGTCCCGCGCACTGACCACGCGGACGTACAGCCCAAGCTGCCGCCGGACGCGCTCGATGAGGTCGCCGCCGTTCTCCGCCTCGCGAATGGCGCTGGTGGCCACCGCCACGATCTTCTCCGCCTGCCGCTGCTGCGCCGCCTTCTGGAATCGCTCCAGCACCGTGACCGCCCGGTTCATGGCATCCGCCGTCAACCGCCTCGATGGAAAGCTCAGCCTCCCCAGCCCCACCGGCTCCTTCAGCCGCCACAGCGTCGTGATCCCGCCATCGGCATCCGCCTGCGCGACGATCATGTGAATGCTGTTGGACCCGATGTCTATCGCCGCCAGGCGCAGCGATTCCCGGTTGTCGCCCTTGGCGCCGTGACGCGATGAGGTCGCGGTCAGAGTCATAGACTATAAATATACCATATCGCGACGAAGCCGCCCGAACGCCCACGGCGCCGCCGTGGGGATTCCCCGAATTGTTAACAATCCTTAACAATTCCCCGCCGGCAGCCCAATCCGCAAAAATGGCTTCGCCAGCCCGTCCCCCAGGATGTGATCCGCAATATCTCGAATGGCGTCGCGATTGTCCTTCCACATGAAAAACCGTTCGGCATCGGCAACGTGCACCCATCGATGCTCGTCGTGTTCATCATTGAGCACGATCGGCTGCCGCCGCGTGACGATTGCGCAGAATGGAATGCAGTGCCACATCGTATCGGTGGAAGCGACGTAGAACACGCTCACCTGATCGAGCCGATAAAGTTCCGCGGGAACCAGCCCCGCCTCCTCCTTCAATTCCCGCAGCACGGCCGCCACCGGCGTTTCCCCCTCCTCGCTCTGCCCGTAAATCGCCTGCCACGTCCCGCCCATGAAATCGTCCTTCTGCCGGCGAAGCTGGAGAAACTCGTGCGAGCTTCCGTCGGCGGTGGGGCGGGCGACGTAACAACTGACCATGTTATAGCGAATTTGCACAATGGGATTTTACAACGCCCGGTTGCAGGATAGAAATGACGCCCATGATGCCGCGAAACGTCGAGATCAAAGCCCACGTGGATGACTTGGAGCAAATGCGTCAACGAGCCGCCGCCATCGCCGACCGCCCGCCCCAAACGCTCCGGCAGGAAGACGTATTCTTCGCCGTCCCCCGCGGCCGCCTCAAGCTCCGAACGCAAAACGGCGCAGCCGAACTCATTTACTATTTCCGCGAAAACTCAACGGAACCCCGCCCCTCCACCTATCTCCGCATTCCTATCCCCGATCCAGCCACCACCCAGGCTATGCTGGCTCTGGTTCACGGCGAGCGCGGAATCGTCCGCAAAACCCGCTGGCTCTACCTGTCCGGCCAAACCCGCATTCATCTCGATCGCGTCGAGAATCTCGGCGATTTTCTCGAACTGGAAGTCGTCCTCCGCGACGATCAATCGGCGGACGAAGGAAAAGCCATCGCGCGCGATTTGATGGCCCGCCTGCAAATCCGCGACGATCAATTGTTAGATCGCGCGTATATCGACCTTGACACGCCCCCGTAGCACCGCATGCACATCCAGGAATTTCCCCCTCCCCATGTACTCAGGGGGAGGGTTGGGGTGGGCTGATGAAACTGTGACCGGGATTTTCGTCCGATTATTGTTGCGCCGGCATTGCGTAATTCGGATTACCGCGCGGGCGCGAAGAAATCATTTAACCACGGATTGCACGGATGGGCAGGGATAAGAAAAGTCAGGCTTGCGTCTCTCCCATCCGTGCCCATCCGTGCAATCCGTGGTTAGACTTCCTGGCATCATTTTAACTTCGCGCTCTTCGCGCCGTGGTTTGTCTCTTGGTTTGGCCGTCTCCACGAGGCGCAACAAATCAGCGACGCTCGCCCAACCCGATCTCAGAGAAAATATCGAGGGTTTTCATCAGACCAGGGTTGGGGTGGGGGTCGAACGTCGCACAGCGCCGCGCACCCCTTCTTGCATCACACCAACATCATCCCCGGCTGTTCCAGAAGTGTCTTAAGCGTCCTAAGGAATTCCGCGGCCGTGGCGCCGTCCACGACCCGATGATCCGCCGACAGCGTCAGCGACATCATCGTCCGCCCAACGACCTGATCGCCGCGGACAACGGGCCGCTTTTCCGCGGCGGCCACCGCGAGGATGCCCACCTGCGGCGGATTGATGATCGCGGCGAATTCGCGGATGCCGTATGTGCCCAGATTGCTCACCGTGAACGTGCCGCCGGTCATTTCTTCCTGCTTGAGCCGCTGGGCGCGCGCCCGGTCCACCAGGTCCACGCTCCGCTGGCGAATCTCTTTCAAGCCCATCAGATGGATGTTCCGCAGGACCGGGACGATCAATCCATCGGGGATGGAGACCGCCATGCCCAGATGCACGTCGCCGTAGCGCGTGATTTCCGTGCCGTCGAAGGTCGCGTTGACCGCCGGATGGCGCAGCAGGGCGGCAGCCACCGCCTTGGAAATAAAATCGCCGATGCTCAGGCGGATTTTCTCCGGCTCCAGCAACTCGTTGAGCTTGACGCGCAGATTCACCAAGTCCTCGACGTCCACGTCGATCGTCTCGTAAAAGTGTGGAATGTTCTGCTTGGAGGCCAGCAGGCTCCTGGCGATCGCCGAGCGCATTTTGGTCAAGGGGATCACCTGCTGCTCGCCGTTGCCCGCCTGCACCGGCGGGGCGGTGAAAACCGGCGGGGCGGTAAAAACCGCCGCGGTGGGGGACTCTGGTGGCGCCGTCCGAGCCGGCGGGGGCATGGGACGCGACGATGGGGCGGCGGCCTTGACCAGGTCCTCCTTGACGATTCTGCCGCCCGGCCCGGAGCCGCTCAGGGTGGAAAGATCGATGTTCTGCCGCGCCGCGATGCGGCGAGCCAGCGGCGAGACGCGCACCCGCCGGCCCCCGTTGTCCGGGTGAGGCAGGGGCGGAAACGCAGCCTGCCGCTGCCGCGTGGCCCCGTGCCCGATTTCATCCGGCTCGTGGATTTCCCCGCTGCTGGCGCTGGCGAAATTCGAACTCGATGGCGCCGCCGCCAGCGCCGGCTTTTTCGATGCGGCCGCCTCCTGCCGCGAAACCGGCTCGGACGCCGCCTGCGAGCGGGACGAAGCTTTCTGTTTCACCTCGGCGGGATTTTCCGACCCGGTCGCTATCACCGCAAGCAGCGACCCCACCGCCGCCTTCTGGCCCTCGGCAACCACCAACGCCGCCACCACCCCGGCGTCGAACGCCTCCATTTCCATCACGGCCTTATCCGTTTCCACCTCCGCTATCTTTTCCCCGGATTTGACCGTCTCCCCTTCCTTCTTCAGCCATTTGACCACAGTCCCTTCGGTCATGGTATCGCTGAGCTGCGGCATGGTGATGTCTGCGGACATTATTGTTTACCTGTAGCAAGCCTCTTTGACCGCGCCGACGATCCGGTCCACGCTGGGGAGCATCGCCTCTTCCAGCGGATGCGAGAAAGGCACCGGGATTTCGTCGCTGTGAACGTATTCGATGGGCGCATCCAGATCGTCGAAGCACCGCTTCTGGATCTTGAACAGAATCCCGCTTCCCATGCCGCAGTATCCCCAGTCTTCATCGACGATCACGCAGCGGTTGGTTTTCCGCACCGAATCGGCGATCGTTTCGACGTCCAGCGGACGCAGGGTGCGCACGTCGATCAATTCCACGTCGATCCCGTGATCGGCCTGGAGATGCTCCACCGCCGGGCGCACCACCCGTTGCAGCGGCCGCCCATAGCTGATGACCGTGACGTCCGCGCCCTCGCGCTCGACGTTGGCTTGCCCGATCGGCAACAGGTATTCCTCGGCCGGCACTTCCCCCTTGTCGGCCAGCATTTTCTCCGATTCCAGGAAAATCACCGGATCGTCGCAGCGGATGGAGGATTTGAGCAGGCCCTTGGCGTCGTACGGCGTGCTGGGCGAGACCACGATCAGCCCGGGTATGCGCGCGTAAACCGATTCCATTCGATGGCTGTGGGTTGCTCCAAGCTGATGGGCGATCCCGTTGCCGCCTCGAAACACCACCGGAATCTTGAATTGTCCGCCCGACATATAGCGGACGTTGGCCGCGTTGTTGACGAGTTGATCCATGCAAACCAGGGTGAACGACCAGCTCATGAATTCGATGATCGGCCGCAGCCCGCAGCACGCGGCGCCCACGCCAAGCCCGGCAAACCCCGCTTCGCTGATGGGGGTGTCAAACACCCGCCGCGGGCCGAATTTCTCCAGCATGCCCTCCGACACCTTGTAAGCCCCGTTATACTGGGCGACTTCCTCCCCCATGAGGAACACGTTTTCGTCGCGCTCCATCTCCTCGGTCATGGCGTCGCGGAGAGCTTCCCGGAATTGAATGACTGGCATTGGATACTCGTGTTCATCGGGACAAAAAGGGTTATCGGATCGGTTCATGCACGTGGAGAGCCGTTATTTGATTTTTCCGAACAACCTGAATCCCGGTTCTCGGCAATACAAGCACGATCGCATCACCACCCGTCGCCACTTGAAGACGGTCATGCACCTCATACCGATCGCCACCGGCAGTGACGATATCAAATGGCACAAATGGAATCGCACTGATGCACCGCATAAGCTCTTCTGCAAAATTGATTTGTTCCGGTTCGCGTTCGGCCATCGGCTTTACCTCGGATCAAACGGATATTTTTCCGCCAGGGCGTCATTGAACCGGTCTTCCAGCGCCGGGAACGGATCGGCGTCGGCTTGCCTGGCGGCCTGGTCGATCTCCTCGGCCACCGCTTGCTCGATTTCCTTCAGCTGCGCGTCGGTGACCAGGCCCGCTTGCTTGAGCCGGTCGGCGTAGAGCGTGATGGGGTCGCGGAGCTTGGCTCGGTCCGCTTCTTCCTTGCTCCGGTATTTCAGCGGATCCGACATCGAATGCCCGCGGAAGCGATAGGTATTGGCGACGATGTAGCTCGGCCCGCCGCCGCCGCCGGCGCGTTCCTTGGCCTTGGAGAACTCGCCAATGACCACGTCCAGATCGTTGCCGTCGATCGCGTAATTGGGCATGGCAAATCCGCCCCCGCGCTTGGCAAGGTCTTTTTCCGCGCTGGAGCGTTCGACCTGCGTTCCCATGGCGACCCCGTTGTTTTCCACCACGAAGATGCAGGGCAGCTTGTAGAGGCCGGCGAGGTTCAGCGATTCGTTGAATGTTCCCTGGTTCAGCGCGCCGTCTCCCATGAAACAGAACGTGGCGCCGCCGGTTTTTTTGTACCATTGTGCGAACGCCATTCCAACCCCGAGCGGGATTTGTCCGCCCACGATGCCGTGCCCGCCGTTGTTCCCGACTTCCGCCTGGAACAGGTGCATCGACCCACCCTTGCCCTTGGAGCACCCCGTCGCCTTGCCGAACAGTTCCGCCATGGCCGCGTGCGGCGTCATCCCCAGCGCCAGGCTGTGTCCGTGACAACGATACCCATTCACCAGGTAATCCTTGGATGGATCGAAGATGGCCGCCGTGCCGACCGCAATGGCTTCCTGGCCGCTGTACAGATGGCAAAACCCCCCGATCTTTTGGCCGGGGCGGGTGTATTCCTGGTACGTCCGCTCCTCAAACCGGCGGATCACCATCATCATTTTCAGGCGGTCGCGTTCCAGCCGGCCATCGGCTTTCTTGCTCGCCATACGCCGGTCCAATTGATCGGCTACAGTCATTTCAATAACTCCCTTGATCGCCTGACTCGTCATGGGCACGGTGGCTGCACGGTTCTTCCCTCTTATCGGCCGGACGCGCAAAATACTCAACTCCGGTCAGGACCGATACTTCAACGGTCCCCATAGTATAGTTGATTGATGCCAAAAAGTCGCCGGGAGGCCGCCAAAGCCCCCCGAAGGCGTTGAAACGCCCATTTGTCGCGGATAGTTCCGGCGATTGCCAATTGCCTATTGCCTATTGAAAGAGGAGAACATTGCGGACTCCCGCATTCCAATAGGCAATTGGCAATTGGCAATCTCCCAACGTCCGCCACAATACGCCTGACACCCCCACGGCCTACTGTGGCGCAATCCCCAGGGATAGCAGCGCCCTTATTCGCGCATCGCATCGCGCAATATGGTTCAAATACTCCTCCCGGTCGTCGTGATAAGTGTCGCGGGCAAGCGAGTATTGGTGAGTTCCCGGGTCCTGGAAGAACCGGAAGTTGGCGGCTTGGACGGCCTCAAGCGTCCGCAAGTACGTGTTGGGATCAGACGATTCGATCGTCGCCCGATTGTATTGCTGGCCGGTATGGGGGTCCCGCGGATACGCCGCCGCCATCACTTGATCGTCCACGTAATACTTCAACACCGTGACGGCAAAGTGCACCATGGCCGCCCGATATTCATCCGCGGCCGATTGCAGCAATCGCGTTCGTTCCGCGCCCGTGGCGTCGGACGCCGCCAGGTAATCGTGATCCGCCAGCATGAGTTCCTCGCCGCTGGTGGCATCGTCAACGTGAACGAAATAGACCGATGCGAAAGTCTTGTAGGCTTCGATGTGGTGACGATATTCGACCAAGGCATCATGGAACAGCCGGGCGGCCAGGGCATAGCTATAAAGCGCCCCGTCACGGTCGAAGCGGCCGGCCGTTGGGGTATCGAAGGCCACATCCGCCGTGGGACCTTCCAGCGCTATCGGATCGGCGCTTTCGGGAACGAATCGGTTCCACATGTGCAATTCAAATCGCCGCCCGCGCTCCCATTCGTCCTTGGCCCAATCCTTCAAGGTGATCGCCGGCCTGGCGTCAACCACCGTTTCGCCGGTTTGGATGTGATGTTGATGCCAAAGGGTTTGCAGCAGCTGCGCCTTTTTGTATTCGTTGTACGCCAGCGCAAGCGTGGAAATGCCGTAGCGGAAAGGCTCGGGCTGTTCGTATGGCTTGAGGAACTGCAACTGCGACCCGTCGTACCACGGCTGTGAGGCCGGCAGATCGGCGGGGCGAGGATACCGCGGCACCAGAAGAGCCGGGAGTATGCGCCCGTTCTCGTCCAGCAGCGGATCGAGCCGCACTCGCCGCCAACTCGGGTCGTTCTGCTGCGACTCCGGGCGCGTTTCCGGCGAATACTCGACGCCGGGGCCGGTGAAATCCTTCTCCAGTTGCCTGGCGATCATCGGCTCGATCACCACCCGATCCGTCTGATTCTGCTCGTTCGGCTCCAGGGGCGAATCCTTTTCCGTCCACCCGCATTTGCCCGCCGCCGATCGGAATTCATCCGCCCGGCTCGCGCTGAAAGTCACCCGAACCAGCGTTTGCGATTCGCGGCGGATCCGGCCCCGGTAATACACGTGCTCCTGGCTCGTCCCCAGCTTCTCCCCATACAGATTCGCAACCGCCGTCAGGATATTGATGTCGTCGGGACGTTCCCTTTCAACTTTCTGCCCGTAATCGATGGCGTCCAGAATGGTCGTGTATTTGTTCCGGAGGCTGGCCATCTGCACCGAGATGTTGTACGCCTTGTTCCAGATCTGGAAGAGGTGGACGGTATCAAACTCCGGCTGAAGGAGGCGGATCCATTCCACCTTGGTGTCGAAATCCTGGAGGTCGCGCTGCTGTTTTTGGCTTTCGCTGCTCGTCCAGAGGATCATGACCAGCGGGCCGCGCAGCCCGCCCAGAAGCAGGGCGGTGGCGAAGCTGGGCATCGAGTTCAGCGAGGTGTCGCTATTGGAAGCGACGGCGCCCGGCATACTGGAGCGGTTGCGGATCGAATCGTGGTAGGCGATCGCCCGGTCCCGCGTCCATTGCGTCGCCGCCAGCGCCGCAATCAGCAGCGCCACCAGGCCGATTCGGCCGGCGGACTTGCCCGTGGCGGGGCGCTCGACCGCTGGAGCCAGGCTCATGGTGCGACCTCCTTGTTGCGCAGGATCAGGTACGCCAGCACGATCGCCGGTGCGCCGAAGCCCCCCATCACCGTCAACGCCTCCATCAGCCTCTCGCCGGAGATGCTCACTCCCTGCTCGATGTCCTCGATTGCGTCGAACCGCGACGTGTCCGGCAGCACGTTGGCCAGCAAATTCAGCCCGCGGGCCAGCGAATCCACCCCCTTGCTGACCATCGTGGCAATCGGTACGTCGGTCATCTTGAAATCGTTGACGATTTGCCGCCCCAGCCCGGGGCCGGCCGTATCCGCGATCTGATCCACGCCCCAGTGCCCCAGCAGCAGCAGCAGCGTCAGCACGATCGCGATCGGCCACGACAGAAACGTGCTGCACAACACCGCCAGAATGATCACCAGGATGCTCATCATCCAGATGATCGACAGGCTTTTGATTAGGTTCAGCTCAAACCACTGCTCCGACGCCACCAGTTGAAGCGAGCCCGGCATCAGTCCGATCGTCTGCGAGCTATTCTGGCAATGGAGAGTAATGTCGTAGTCGCCGCTGGTGATGGAATCGGCCGGAACGCTGAAGAAAGCCGGCAGCCGGCTCTCGATCAGGACCGGATGGTCGATTCCGGTGACCTTCCCGGTAGCTTTGTCGATGACTTGAACGGTCATTCTGGTGGCATCCTCATGACCGGATTCGATTTCCGAGTTGGACCGATCGACCTCGACATTGAGTTGGAACGGGACCTGATTTTGAGCCATGACCGCGGGCGGGGCATTGCGGAAGGAATAGCAGGCCGTGGCGCCCGGGGCATCCTTGCCTCCGCTCATTTCCTGGTCGAGGTGAAGTCCCATCCGGCCGCGGAAGGCCAGCAATTCCGGCTTCCCGTCGGCGCCCGGCAGCGGTTCGATCTCGGTGGCCCCGCCCCCGTCCACGTCCACCGAGCCCGCTTTGAACCGGGGTACAAAACAACTCACCGGTTTCAGTCCCAGGATGTAATCAACGTTGCCGCTCACCCCGCTCACGCGAACGAAGAACCGGGGATAATTGAACAGCGTGATCGCCAGTTGCGGAGGCGCCCAGGCGTATGCGTATTGGCCCGTGCTGCCGTCGGAAAGCTGCACCGGTTCCCCGAGGCACACCGCCGCAGCGCTGGCCTCCGGATCAAGCTTCATGCTTTTGGCGTATGCTGCGATGCCCTGCACCAACTGCTGCGCAGTGGATGCGCCCACCATCGACGCGCCCGGCAACAGGTTGTTGAAATGGTCGTCCAGGAACTCGATAGCCACCCGTGGCGGAGCCAGTTTGGCGCCCGATGCCTTGCCGAACGTCGGGCCCATCGGTTCCGATGCCCGCGGTTGATCGTCGGGTGCCCCGGTGCGCCGCGTGTTGAGCAACACGCGAATCGCCAGCCCGTTTTGACCGATCCCTTCCTGGGACCAGTCCCGCGGATCATTCTGCGGCGGGCCGAACATGACCTCCCGCTTGATCGGGAAACCCGCCAGACAATCCTGCTCCCCCTCGTTGGTGATCACTCGCGCCGCACTGCCCGGTTGGGGCGGTTGGCCGAAAACGTCCAACTCGTCCGGCGCCCAAAACGTCCGCGCGGTCAGCAGCCCGGTCTGCTTGTATTCGCTCAGCCGTGCCCGTTCGCTGTCGCTGACGTCTCCTTCGTTCAGGCGGTACGTAATCTGCTGCGCCTTCTGCTGCGCGCCGATACGTATGTACACCCACGTGAAAATCCCCATGATCCCGATGAGCGCAAGCGACACGCGCGCGAACCCGATCACTTTCCCCAACACCAGCTCCAGCCGCGTGATCGGCTTGGTGACGATGGTGTAGATGACGCGGCTTTCGATTTCCTTGGGCAAATTCGTGCACGCCAGAATGATGCTCGAAAGCATCACTACCAACCCCGTGGCGAAAAGGCAGATTTTCACCGATTGCCGCAGGGCGTCCTGTTCGTCCAGGGCACGCTGGAACTGGGTGATTCCGATCACGCCGAAAATCGCCAGCGGCGCGATCCACAGCACGCGCTTGCGGATGGATTCATCGAAGCACACGCCGGAGATCGCCCAGACGCGCGTGAAGCTGAATCGGTGCCCGTCGCTCGCGCCGGCGATCAGAATTCCAAAGACGACGATCACGCCGGAAACGATCCAGCCCCAGTTTTGGCCAAGCCACGCGGCAGTGGCCAACGTCCCGAGCATGTAAGAGTGCCAAGTCAAAAACTGTCCAGTTCAAATCAACTGAGCCGTGGCGATCGCGAACAAAAATCATCCCGATCCAACCGACGACTGTCCGGTCACGGTGTTTTCACGCACGATGCGGATGAACAAATCTTCCAGGTTCGTGGTCGGATGGGTGATGACCGAGTCGTTGACCCCCATGCGCGTCAGGAACGCTTTGACCTCCGCGATCTGCTGGTCGTTCATGCTGCGGGTCTGGATTTGCGTGACGTCCTTGACCTGAAGCAGGTCGCGCACGTTCCCGATCGTCTGCATCGAACCCCGGAAAAGAATCGTGATGCGATCGCAGACGTCCTGTACGTCCGCCAGAAGATGGCTGCACAGCAAAACCGTCTTGCCCTGGTTCTTGAGCGAGAGGATCAGGTCTTTCATCTCCCGCGTGCCGATCGGGTCCAGGCCCGTGGTCGGTTCGTCCAGAAGAATCAGGTCCGGATTATTGATCAGCGCCTGCGCCAGCCCGATTCGCCGGGCCATCCCCTTGGAGTATTCCCTCAGTTTTCGCTTGCGGCTCTTGGCGTCCAGGCCCACCGTGTCCAGCAGGGCGGGAATCCGGCGATTGAGTTCCTTTCTCCCAATCCTGAAAAGCCGCCCGTAAAACCTCAGCGTTTCCTCCCCGTTGAGAAATCGGTACAAATACGATTCCTCGGGCAGAAACCCGATGCGCTCGTTGATGGTCGTGCTGCCCGCCGGCTGGCCGAGCACCGTCGCGCTTCCGCGCGACGCGAAGATCAGACCAAGCAGCAGCTTGATCGTCGTGCTCTTCCCCGAACCGTTCGGTCCCAGAAGCCCGAAAACTTCGCCCCGATGGATCGTCAGATTCAGATCGTCCAGCGCGCGAACTTTGTCCCGGCCCCAGAAATCCTTGTAGATTTTGGTCAGGTGCTCGGTCTGAACCGCTTCGTGATTGGTTGAACTCATGATGTCGAACAGCCGCGTCCGCCTGCGTGCGTCCGTGCGAAAAGTCCTTCTCCCGATGCTAAATGGATATGCGCCGGGATGTTGGAAGTTGCATACCCGTGTATTTCAGATATCGAATACCGTCAGCGCCGCGGCGACATCGGAGGCCGCCGCGTCGTGCGGGCCTGCCGGCGCCGCTTCTCGCTCGGCTTCTCGTAATACGCGATCCGCTTGATGTCCTTGGTGAGACCCTCTTTCTCACACATCTTCTTGAACCGCCGTAGCATCTGCTCCGCCGTTTCATTGCCACGCGACTTGACCTTGATCATCGAGACACAATCCTTTCCACGTGCCGCCAAAGCAGTTAGTTTAACCCAAACAGCAAAATGTTCAACCACCACACGATTTCGATCAGGGTCCGTTACACCGAAGTCGATGCCATGGGCTATCTGCATCATAGCCGGTTCTTGCAGTATTTCGAGATGGGCCGGATCGAGTTTCTGCGGGCCGCCGGATTCAGCTATGCCGATCTGGAGCGCCAAGGCGTCTTTTTCGTTGTAACCAAGGCCCAAGTCCGCTACATCGCCCCCGCCCGATACGATGAGGAATTGACCCTCACCACCCGCGTCCTCCGCGGCACCCTGGTCCGCTTCGACCATGCCTACGAGCTGCGCCGCGGAAACGTCCTCCTGGCCGACGGAACCACCACGATTGCCTGCGTCGGCCCCGACGGCAAGCTCCGCCCCATGCCCGACGCCCTGATCAATTCCGGCAAAATTGACGATCCCGGATAAGGAGCCTTCTCAAATCCGATTGCTCAGCCCTGAACGCCTACGGCGCGGTAGGCGAAGTCTCCGCGGCCGCCGTGGGGATTCCCCCGCGCGACGTGTGTTCTGAAGCACCTTCTAAACTCACAAAACTTCTACCGCAACTTCGCCGCATCGGCGCAAATCCCGATCTCCCGTCAGAAATGCGTCCGCATGTTCTTCGATGGCCGTCGCGACGTGGATTGCGTCCGGCGTCTTCAGACCGTACCGGACACGCAACTCCGTTGCCCGTTCAACAATGCCCGGACCAATTTCTATCACGCGAAGCGATCCGCGCGTGAAAAATTCGTCATAGATCGCCAGCAGCGTCGTGTTGCCGTCACGCAACGGCTTGACTCGGCATTCCAAACGCGAAAGCCGCGAAGTCAAAAGCATTCCCCCGGCGATTCCTTCCGCTTGCGTCACGCGAGCCAGCGCTTTTTGCCGAAAGGGCAGCGCGCTTTCGAGGCAGTAAACAATCGTGCTGGAGTCCAGATACAATCTCATGCGCCGTTCCCCCAGGCTTCACGTTCCTCCCGAAGCCGGCGGTCAATCTCCTCACGCCCTTGCATCCCCGGCGGCAAACGACGCAGAAAGTCAAAAACGCTCTCAACCTGCTGCGACGCGCTGTCGGCGCCTGTCCGCACAATGACCTCCACGTCTCCACTGGGACTTGTCACCGGCTCATCCAGTTCCACGTTCTTGGGACCGACCAGTCGGCCTTTGATCACGATCGCGTTTTCCATGATGCGTCGTCCTTTTATGCAATCGTATCATCCTGACCTGACGACAGCCAGCATCGGATATCGCCTCGTCATCGACCCACTACGTTGACGCTTATGGGCAGGGGCATCAGGCGGGAATAACTCGGATCACGAAAACACCGACATCGCGCTGGCGATGTCTTCAGACATGGAGCTCCGGACCTCTTCAAGCGTGGCTTCGTTTATCCCCAGGCTCGACAGCATTTCCGGTTCGATGGTCTGGCCGCGCGCGGTCAGATTGAATCCCCGGTCGCTTTGGCAGCAAAGCGTGTCGGCAACGTAGACCAGCGTCACCATCGTCCGGTCATCTTCCGCCAGAGCGCTCGGGTCATGATGAAATCCCGCGACCTCCTGACATGCCTTGGTGAATTTCCAGCGTTCCGCCAGGCCTTTGCCCAGGTCCTGGTGATCCACCCCCAGAACCTGCCGCTCGACCTCGCAGAAGTTGGCGTTGGTCTTCTTGGCCGTGGAGCAAATGGCTTGAAGTTTTTCCGGCCAGGTTTGCAGTTCGACCAGAATGCCGACGTCGTGGATCAAGCCCGCCAGGAAGATTTCATCCGCGTTGGCGCCCTTGACTTTCAATGCCAGCTCGCGGGCGGTGACCCCTACCGCGATGCAATGCGCCCACAAATCCCTGGCCGTGAATCCCTCCCCCAACTTCACGCCGCGGAACAGTTGCCCTAGGCTCGCCGACACCGCCACGTTCTTTACCGCGTTCAGACCCAGCAGCACGACCGCGCGCTCCACGCTGCCCACCTGTCCCGATACTCCGTAGAAAGCGCTGTTCACCACCTTCAGAATCCGCGCCGACAGTGACGGATCGTGCGCGATGATCCTGTGCAACTGGCCCGCCGAGCTCCGCGGATCTTCAACCGTCGCGATGACCTGCGACGTGACTTCCGGCAAAGTCGCCAGGGCCATGACGTCGTTGACCGCGTCGCGCACTATGGCTTTCGGATCGCCGGCCGTGGCCGTTCCCATAATGTGTAATATCGTGCCCTTTGTCCCTGCTCATTAGTCAGTAACTGATTATCTTGCGCAACAACCGTCGGTGGATCCGAAGTCGTTTGAGAACCCCGGCTATCGCGACTCCTGCGTTCCGGCCCGCGTAAGGGTTGCGATGTTTCCCCCGGCGGGGACTCCCAGCCTTCCAGATTCGCGTCACGGCGGCGGCGATCGCCGATTGCCTATACGGCACGTTCCGCACGTCTTCACAACACTCCCGCCCAAGTTGCCGCGGGCCGATGTCTATCACCGGCGTCCGAAAACTCGCCGCTTCGATAATTCCGCTGGAGCTGTTTCCCACCAGCATGGCCGCGTCGCGCAAAAGTCCCAGAAACACCGGCCGCGGTAAATCCCGCCGAACGATGAACCGCCGGTCCCCGCGCAGCTTTTCCCAACAGCGCGCGATCCCGCCGCCGCCCGGATCGTTGTTCGGATAGATGACGACGATCCGCTCCACGCCCGATTTCCGCAGCGCCCCCGCGACCAACGACGCGCGGCGGAATTCAACCCCTTCGTCCGCCTCGATCGGATGCAGCGCCAGCAGCGCGTATCGGCGCGCTTTCAAATCCCCAAACCACCGGCGGATCAACGCCCGCCCGGCAACGGTTTTCACGATGCCGTCAATCCCCGGCGATCCGAAGCAATGGATCCGCCAGCGATCCTCCCCCATTTTCGCCAGCCGCTCGGCGCTTTGCCTCGTCGCCGGAAAATGAACGTGCGCCAGCTTGCTGATCGCGTGCCGAAGCGCATCGTCCATTTGCCCCATCGCCCGGTCGCCGCCATGAACGTGCGCCACCGCGATATCGCACAAATGCGCCGCCGCCGCCGCCGCGAACGCCTCCACCCGGTCTCCCGCCACCAGCACGATTTGCGGCTTCAACCGCTTGAAAACCTTCGCCAGTTGCCAAATCGCCCGGCCCACCGCCTCCGCGCGCCCGGATTTCGCCCACTCAACCACCGCGTCGATCCGCCAATTCTCCCGCCGCACCCGCTCGATCGTTCTCCCGCGCCGCTTGTCCAGGTGCATCCCCGTGACGACGACCCGCAACTGCCGCCGCCCGATGGCCTCCAGCACCGGCCCCATCAGCCCGAATTCCGCGCGCGAACCGGTCACAAAGCAGATGACCCGCCCGCCAGACTTCGTTTGGGCTGGTGAATTTGTCGCTCTAATCTTCATCCGCTTTTCATCGCGCTGAGTCTCAGATAAAGATTACCGCGAAGGCGCGAAGGACGCGAAGTTGCGCGACGAAAAAAACAAGATTTGATTTCAACTTCGCGCAACTTCGCGTCCTTCGTTGATATCCCGCAATTTCTTCTCTCCACGCCAAGATTTTCCAACATCACGATGCTTCGGTTCCCTTCGCGCAACTTCGCGCTCTTCGCGTCTTCGCGGTAAAACTCTTCAGGTTGCGGACCCAGCCAGCGCTGTGCGTCTTCGCGGTAAAATTCTTTGGGTTGCGGGCATAGCTCGCGCGGTGCGCCTTCGCGGTAAAACTCTTTACGATCATGCCGCGTTGGAAAGAATCCCCCAGCTCAGCATTTCCCCGGCCTTGATGGCGTGGCTCGTCCGTTGCCCGACGATCGACGGCAACGCCGACGCCGGAATCCCCGTGCCCGGCCTCTGCACCTTCAGGTCCTGCTCGGCAATCCGATGGCCCGCCGGAAGATCGCGCGCCGCCACCAGGCTTTGCCGGCTCACCGTGCGCACCTCCCGCTCGATATCCAGCACCCGCTTGCCCCCCGTCCCGCGCATCCGCCCCGCAAGCCGAACCAATTTCACGTAATCCGCGAAATCGTCCGGGTCGAGGCTGGCGGCGTGATCCGGACCGGCGGCGCCGCAGTCGTACGTCAAATGCTTTTCCAGGATCACCGCGCCCGCCGCGACTGCCAGCGCTCCGGCTACCACTTCCGTCGTGTGGTCCGAGAAACCAACCGGAACGCCGAATCGCTCCGCCAGCTCCGCGATCCAGCACAGGTTCGCGCTCTCCGCCGGCGTCGGATAGCTGCTGATGCAATGCAGCAGCGCGAATCGCGCGCCCCAACCACGCAGCCACGCCACGCTCGAGCTGATCTCGTTCAAATTCGCCGCACCCGTGGAAACCAGCATCGGCACCCCCGTACGGGCCGCGCGATGCAGTAGCGGCCAATTCACCACGTCCGGCGATGCGATCTTGATCGCCGGCAAATCCAGCGATTCAATCGCGTCCACGTCCTCCGGCGAAAATGGCGTCGCCAGCGGCAGCAAATTCAGCCGCCGAATTTCACCCACGATCCGCCCCAGTTCACCCTCGTCCATTTCATAACGCCGCAGCATGTCGATCGGCGATTCGTCCAGCAGCGACCGCTTCTGATATTCCGCCAGCGCCGACGACGCGTGCAGCAGCCGGTCGGCGCTGAACACCTGCACCTTCACCGCGTCCACGCCGCAATCGGCCGCTACCCGCACCAATTCCAGCGCCCGGTCCACGCTTCCGTCGTGGTTCACGCCGATCTCCGCAATAACCATCGTCTTGCCCGCGGCGAGGAAAGCCGGTGCTGAAGTTTGAATCTGGTTCATGCGACCCTCGCCTGGAAATTGGTGGATGATTGCCGCTCGCGCAGGATTGCCTCCGCCACAAATAGATCGCGGAGATGATCGATCTCGACGGTCTCACCCGGCTCGGTGATGATCCCACGGCGATCGACTCCGAAAAATGCGTGCGGATCCCGCGGGTTTTCCCTGCCGCGTAGCATGGATTCCCGGCAGACGGCCACGACCGCCCCGTCGTGGAGGTACAGCGGCGTCAAATCCTGCCGCCGATGGACGCTCCCCGGAACCAGCGCCTCCGCCCGGTCGCCCTCCAGCCGGCACATCCACGCCGGGTGCCATTTGCCCACCGGGCAGAACGACCGCACCGAATCGCAATTTGATTTCCCCAGCAGTTCCACCGCCCGGTCGATCACTCCCTCCCCGCGGATCGGAACGTTGCCGTACAAAACCACCACCGCATCCGCCCGCGGATTCCCCTGTCTCTCCGCCCATTCCATCGCATGAAGCATCGCATCCTGCACGCTGGCGTCGCCGCTCGCCAGCGCGGCCGGCCGCTCGATGACCTGAAATCCGTGGCTCAGCGCCAGTTGCCGGATCTTCGGACAATCCGTCGAGACGACAATGGTGCTCAGCAACCGCGATTGCCGGGCGTGATCGAACGTGTATTCAATCACCGGCCTTCCGCACAAAGGCCGGAGATGTTTGTCTTTCAATCCCTGGCTGCCCGCGCGGGCCAGAATCACTCCAAGCACGTTCATGTTCATCCTCACGGTCGATGCCAATCCTTGCACGCGCGGCAGAGCGCCTGCCGCTCCCAATGTCCCCCGGCATGCTCGCGGCGCAACGCCGCCATGCCCCCGGTCCAGACGCTTTCGATCGAATCTTTCCCGATCCGTCCCATCGCCGCCCGGCCGAGAAAATCCTGTTCGCACCAAACCACTTGCCCATCGCTCAGGACCGTCATTCGCCGCCCGATCCGCACGCACCCTCGCCGCCGCGGCGGCTCCATCTGCACCAGCGAAACGTCCGGAATCTGTCCCGCGAAATCTCCCGGCCCGGTGATGACCGCGCATCCCAGGCAACGCAGCCAGTGGTCGTACCACGCTTCCATCTCCGCCAGATTCGCCGCGGTTTTTGCGAAAGTCGGCACGATCAACGGCGTCCCGCGCCCGCCGCTCTGCCGCCGATGGATCAGCCGCGCCGCGTTGTCCATCGCCTGCTTCAACCCGTCCACCCCCATCAGCATTTGATACGTTTTCGCCGAGATCGCCGGCAGGTTTACCGAGACCACGTCCAGCGGCAAATCGGCGAGCCGCTCGATTTGCTCTGCATCCAGACCGAGCAAATCCGATTCCACCGCGATGGCCGTGACGCCCGCTTCATGCGCGCACCGGACGATCGCCGAAAATTCCGGGTGCAGGACGGGATCGCCCATTCCCCCAAGAACAATCCGGGCGTCATCCGCCGCCGCCATCTCATCGAACACCGTCTTGGCGATTTCCAGAGTCAGATCGCCCCGTTCGATTTTCGCCTGCCCAGCCGGCGAAAAGATCGGCCGGCTCACCCGCCGAACGGTCAATTCCAACACCAACTCGCGCGGCAGCGCCGAAACCGCCGGCGTCGCGTCCAGCAGCCGCAGCAATTGCCCGGCTTCGGTGGAATTTAGTTGGCCGTTGAGATGAACCGTCGCGCCGGCGATCCGGTCGATTTGACGTTCGCTGTCCAGCGTGAATCGGTGCCCCGTCCGCGCCAACTCCCTCGCCACCGGCGCGCAGCTCGCCGCGGAGATCGGATCGCGCATCGGCAGATCGGGCCGATACGCCAGCAGCGTCCCGGGATGCGACCCGCCCGCCGCAAGCTGTTCCACCAGCCCCTTGCGCAGCAGCACCCCCGACAGCCCCGGCGCCGCCTGCGAAAAGCATAAATCCACTTCCGGATGCGCTTCGGCATGTTCGATCAACCCATCGATCAAGTCCGGATCGACCAGCCCGGCCGATGGATCGATCAGCATGACCGCGTCGGCCTGCGATTCTGCGAGAATTTCTTTAGTCCGCGCTCCGTGGAATCCGCGATCGAACTCGCACGTTTCAAGAAGTCCGCCGCGCCAACCGTCCGCCCACCGGCGCGCCGCCGAAACGCCGTCCAGATGCGCCAGCGGGCATCGCTGCCACGGCGGCAAACTCCGTGCCTTCATCTCCTCCACGATTGGCCCCACGGCGTCCGATTGATCCTGCCAGCAGATGACGGCCGATTCGGCGATGCGCCTGCACCGCCCCAGTCGATACAGCGTCCACGCCAGCGGCGCTTCGCCGCGGAATCGGCGGGTCGCGCTGTCCGGCCTGCCCGCCGGCTCGTGCAACATCGACAGCACCGCGGCGATTTTCATGCCGCCTCCTTCGCGGAGGCAAAGCCTTCCGCCCGCCGCGCCGCTTCTCCGGCAAGGTCCTCCGCCACCTCGCTCATGGATTCGGCGAACGCCCGCGCCGCGGCCGTCACGGCCTTCACGTTCTCCACGTCCCGCTCTAACTGGAATTCCTGCCGCTTGAACCCCTCCAGCCGCGCCGCCGCCAGCAGCCGGTCACGCTCGAAACGCTTCAACTCGCTTTGCTGCGAAAACTGCATCACCTGGTCGTACGTCCGCCCGAATGAATCCATTTTCGTGCGCAGCTCGTCGATCCGGGCGATCAGCCGGTTCACGCGCTTCTGGTCCTGCAGGTGATCGCGGATTTCCTCCAGCAGCGGAAGCGTCTGCTGGCTGATGCGCTCGATCTCTTCCGCTTCGCCCTTTCTAACCAAAACGCTCCGCCGGCACGCTTCCAGCAGGTCCCATCGCGGCGGTGGGGCGTCCGGTGCGATTTCCGGCAGCGAGCTGCCGCAGTACCGCGCGATCGCTTCCGACAGCGCCATCGCCGTCGTCCCACGCTTCAGCGCTCCACCCTCCGTCGCGTCGATGATCTTCGACTTGCATTTCCCAAAATCACGCTCGAATTGCAGCAGATACGTGAACAAACGCTCTTCGGTGTACATCGGCCGGCCCTGGTAATCGGGGATTTGCCGCAGGATCGCCCGGTCGCGGACGATCTGCTCCCACTGCTTCATTTCCAGCGTACAGAACCGCCCCAATTCCGGCCTCCACACGTCTTCGTAGCTCGTCCCCGGCGTGTAGCAAAGCCCGTCGCTGAACCCCAAATCCTGCCCGACGAATATGATCGGGTCGCAGCCCAGATGCTCCGCAAGATAAAACGCCAGATGTGCCACCGTCGCGCCGCTGGTCAGCGCCGTCCTGCCGAGGTTCAATTCGCGCAGCAGCGCCTCGGCGAAGTCGTTGCCGATCAGGCTCACCGGCCCCGTCATCATCTCCAACACCCGCGGCGTAGTTTTCGGCTCGGCAATCAGCTCGGTGCCGATGCCCGACGGCAATTTCTCGAAGAACCGCGTGCAGATTTCGTGATAATCCAGCGAGGTGACGAAATGCGGCCGGCATCCCATTTCCAGCAGCGGCTGGAGCGTCGTCTGCACCGCGATCAAAACGGCGTTGGCTTCCAATCCCTTGAGCAGATGCTTATTTTTCCGCAGCGACGGCCCGGCCGAAACGATGACCGCCGGCGAGCCACGATACCGGCCCGCCAGACGGTTGATCCCGCCCGCCGCCGCGTACCACCCGATGTTCCGCGCCACGTTCCGCGCCGTCTGCTCGCTGTTCAGCAGCAGCGTGTTCATGTTCGTCCGGCAGAACGACGCGAATTCCCCCAGCCACAGCCTCACCTGCCGGTAAAACGCCTCGTGCAGTTGCACGCTGGCCGCGTGCTCGACGGTTTGGCAGCCCACGGAAATCAGCGCCGTGTGCGGTGTCAGCCGCCGAAACAGCGCCGACTTGTCCAGTTCGCTGAACCACAGCAGCCGATGGCTCCCAATCAATCCGGACAGGTTCCGGCTCTCCAGCGCGGCGCGGATGATGCGGACGTCCGGCTCGAAGATGCAGAAGATCGCCTCGTCGCTGGCGCGCTCAAACAGCAGTTCCAGGTGATACCCCAACCCCAGCCCCAGAACGTAAAACGCCGTCTTTTGTTCGACCGCGATCGATTCGATGAGCCGCTCGGCCTCGGCCCGCGGCTGGTGGCGGCTGTGCAGGTAAACGCTTCGCCCGTCTTCGGTCCTCACGCAAACCGTCGGCAACCCCGACTTGGACGCCTCCAGCTCGTGCGGCGGCCCTTCCAACGCCGATTCAACCGCCTCCG
>JBEKXM010000004.1:0-21775 GCA_049512115.1 Tepidisphaeraceae bacterium
GAAATTTCTGATTTGTATTTGACTTCGCGCAACTTCGCGCCCTTCGCTTCTTCGCGGTAATCTTCTCGGAGACGCTCAATAAGACAGGGTTGCCGCGAATACCCGGCGCCCGTGCACCACGCCCGCCGAAATAAGAATCAACCCGATCAGGCAAAGCCACGGCCCAGCCGGCGTTTCGATCGGCGGCCAATGGAAGTCGATCCGGCCGGAATCGCCCGGCCAAATGATCTTCCCGCCGCTGTTCTGCGTCAGCTTGCGCATCGCCGCATGATCGTTGCCGACGGCGTCGAACTCCGGCGGATAGCGCCCGGCGATGGCGAAGCGATCGATCGTTTCGTCGGCGATTCGCAGCGTCGCGATCTGGGATTCCCTCGGGGAATCCACGCTCACCTCATATCTCCCCGGCGCCGTTTGCTGGAGCGCCGCCTCATGCTTTGGGCCATTGCCGGCCAGGTCCAGCGTGATCGCCAGATCGTTCAGGAATCTTCCCGCGTCCGCCGCATCGACGGTTACGTGCAGCCGGCCGCCGGTTTCCAACTGCACCGAAAATCGCGGATCCCGAGGTTTCTCGGCAATCAACGATGCCAGCGAATCGACTTGACGGTCATCCGGATGAAATGCCGTCGCCGCCACGCAGCCGCTTCCGACGCGCCAGTATCCGGCCATCGGAACCTCGCCATTTCCGCCCAACGCCGCAGCCCAGCGCTGCCCGTCTGGTTTCAGCCAGCTCCGATTCCAAACCGCGACCGTCGTCTTTCCAAGCGATTTCGCCCCATTCTCAAAGAAGACGTTCGCCGGCTGATGCACAAGAGCCGGCGGCAAGGCCGCCTGCGACAACTTCCGCATCGACCGTGCCCATTGCCGCGGATCGAATTCCTCGAACACGGTCCCGCCGGATTCGACCGAAATCCGCCGGATCGTCTCCAGCCCGCTGCCGCGCGCGATCGCCAGCACGTACAACCGGACGTGTTTCTTCGACAAGAGATTCGCCAATTCGTGCGGATGATCGACTTGCGCGTCGCAATCGGAAAGCAGCAGAAGCGAGCTGGGCGGATTCGCATCCGCCTGCTCCGCAATCTGCGTCAGCGCCGGTTCCAAATTCGTCGGCCCGTATGGAAATAGACGCGGCGGGGGAAGCGTGGCCTTGGCGGCGTCGGCCACCGTCCCCGGCCCAAGCCACCAGTTCACCGCATCGGAAAACTGTCCGATTTGAACCGGATCGGACGGAGGAAGCGCGGGCAGCAGATTCACCATGGCGCGCGTCGCCGCCTGCCAGCGCGAGACGCCGCCGCCGATCTCCTGCGCCATCGACCCGCTCCCATCGGCCAGAAGCAGCCAACGCATCGCCGGCGTCGGCGGCGAACTGGCGAGCGGGCTGATCTGCTCCAGCGCCGTGCCCGGATATCCGCCCGCCGCCAGCGCATGATCGCCCCCAACGATCAGCAGCGACCCGCCCAGATCGCGGACATACTGCATCAGGCAATCCAATTGTGCAGGCGTGAACCGCTCGGCCGGTTGATTGTCCACGACGATGACGGCCGGGCCGAGATATTGCTCCGTCAAAACAGGCGTTTGCTCGGGGGCAAAGGATCGCCAGCCGTCGCCGCGCGGGTTCTGGCCGATCCACCACCGTTGGCTGGCCGGCGCAGGAGAGACAGCCAGCGTGAGCGAATCATTCTCCGGCCAAAGGTCTGATGGATTCAATTTCACCGTCGCGGCGGTTGCGCCGTCGGGAATGGGGCGCGTGACCAGGAAAGTTCCCGTCCCGATCGGCGTTGTCGAATCGGGAAATGACGCCTCTCGCGGTAGGCCGGTGTTGGCAATCGTCGCCGCCAGGGAATTGCCGCGAATCTCCAAATTCCGCACCGATCCATCGGCCACGTTTTCCAAGCCCTCATCCACCGCCACGTAAACCGGCGGCGAACGATCCGGCAGATCGAACCGGGCATCGCTGAACAAAACAATGGCATCGGCGTTCGGAGGAGAGAACACGGTTCGATCCGCGGGCATCTCATCAAACGGCCCGGCCGGATCGAGCGGACGATTTTCCGCCCCAAAGGCGATCAGTCGAAACGGAGCGTCGCCGATAAGCTGGCCAAGCCTCTGGCGGAGGAAATCAGGATTTCGAAATCTCGCCCCGCGCGTGCTTGGCGAAAGGTCCACCATGACCGCGATGGTTCCCGGCCGGGACCGATGCCAAACCGGCCCGGCCGCCGCCAGGGCCAGAAGCACGATTCCCCCCGACATCAACCATCCCGAAACCGCCGGAACGTCGATTCGCCGCCGTCGCGCGATGGCGATCGCGGCCACCCCCAGCACGAATGCCGCCACGCCCCAATCGAGTGAAGAAAAAGTTACCACCGAGGCAACCGGCATGAATCGCGATTATAATCTCCGGCAGACATGAAACCGGCACGATCCACAACCATTCTCAGCGTTCGCAAAGACGGTCAGGTCGCCCTCGGCGGCGACGGGCAGGTGACCCTTGGCGTCACCATCGCCAAGCACGATGCGATAAAGATTCGCCGAATCGGCAACGGCAAAGTGTTGACCGGCTTCGCCGGGTCGGCCGCCGACGCCTTTGCGCTCCTGGATCGCTTCGAGAAAAAATTGGCGGAACATCCCGACAACACTCGCCGGGCGGTGATCGAATTGGCCAAGGATTGGCGAACCGACCGCGTTCTGCGCCGGCTGGAAGCGATGCTGGCCGTGGCCGATGCGAGCGTCAGCCTGATCGTCAGCGGCGCCGGCGACGTGATCGAGCCGAGCGACGGCATCATCGGCATCGGCAGTGGTGGCCCCTACGCCCTGGCCGCCGCCAAAGCCCTGGTGGCTCATTCCAATCTGCCGGCCAAGCAGATCGTCGAAGAAGCCCTGAAGATCGCCGGGCAGATTTGCATTTACACGAATACGAATATCAAGGTGGAAGCGCTTTAATATCCCAAAGGATTGATTTAACCGCTGAGAACGCGGAGATCGCGGAGAAGGCAAAAAGAAAGCATGTAAATAGGATTTCGTCTCTGCGGTCTCCGCGATCTCCGTGGTAAATAATCCGAATTCGAGTTGAAAAATGTCATCCAATTCGCCGACGCCCGCTGAGATTTGTGAGGCATTCATTTCCGCTACGCGCGGCACGTTTGCCGAGGGAATGCGCAAAATCGAGCATTGCGTTGGGCAACTCAATGACGAGCAGATATGGTGGCGGCCTCGTCCGGAGATGAACAGCATCGCGAACCTGATGCTGCATTTATCGGGAAATCTCCGGCAGTGGATCGTCGCCGGCATCGGCGGGGCCAAGGACGTCCGCAATCGTCCGCTGGAATTTTCCGACCGGTCAAATCGAAAGAAGGCCGACGTGAACGCGACATTGAAAAAAACCGTGGCCGAGGCTGACGCGGTCTTGGCCAAACTGACGGCCGAGCAATTGATCCTCCCACGGCGGATTCAGGGATTCGAAACAAACGTGATTGCCGCGATTATGAGCACAATTCCTCATTTTCGCGGCCACGTTCAGGAAATCATTCATATCACTCGCCAGCAGCTCGGGGAGAAATATCGGTTTGATTTTGTGCCGAAGGGAAAGGAACAGGAATCGGTGGGCGGGGTATAGAAAAAGGGGAAAGGCTTCGGCATTTCATTCGACCGTCACAGTTTGGGTGCCGACGAACTCACCCTCCAGAGCGGGCTGGCCGTCCTCAAGGAGCATTCGATGACTTCCCGCAAATTGCGATGCAGCTCGTCCAGGGTCGCGCCTTGCGAGTGCGCGCCGGCAAACCCGGGAACGTAGCCGACCAGTAGTCCAGTGTCCGCGTCTCGCTCGATGACCGCTGTAAAAGTCGTCTTCATGGTTGGAGTATACCAGCATTTCCTACGTCCGCTCCCCCAATTCGTAGAACCCGGCGGTATCCCGCTTGAGATAACCCTTCTCCGCCAATTCCTCCCAGATTTCGCGGCCGAAGCCGGAAGGGGGCTGGATGGAGACGGTTTGAATCTTGCCCGTGCCGCTGAGCGGGCCGTGGCCGATCTTGGAATCATCGTCCAATCGCGTCAACTTCAGCCGTTTCTTGAACGCTTTGAGCGCTTTGCGAAGTTCTTCGTCTGTTGCGGGCAATCGTAGCCTCCTGGCGAGGCGGACCATTATGCGGTTGTTCCGCGCGGATTACCAGTTCGGCGGCAAATCGCTTGATGCGCCCAACAAATTGAACCACAGAGTCCACAGAGATCACAGAGTACACAGAGATAGAACTGAAAATTCAGTATTTCTCTGTGTTCTCTGTGCCCTCTGTGCTCTCTGTGTCAGCTTTATTGCTAGAGGCTATTATACACAATCATGCAACACCTGACCCCTCGCCAGATCGTTTCGGAACTCGACAAATACATCATTGGCCAGGCCGACGCCAAGCGGGCGGTGGCGGTGGCGATCCGCGGGCGTTGGCGGAGGCAGCAGCTTGCCGAAGGCCTTCGCCAGGACGTTTCGCCGAAGAACATCATCATGATCGGTCCGACCGGCGTGGGAAAAACGGAGATCGCTCGCCGGCTCGCCGGCCTGACCGGGGCGCCCTTCATCAAGGTGGAAGCCACCAAGTTCACCGAGGTCGGGTATCACGGAAGGGATGTCGATTCGATGATCCGCGATCTCTTGGATTCCGCGATCGCACTGGTTCGCGAGGAGATGACCCAATCCGTGAAGGACCCGGCCACCGCACAGGTTGAAGAACGGATTTTGGATTTGCTGTTGCCCGGCGAGCGTTCCTCGGCCTTCGAGGATGACGAGGCCAAGGCCAAGCGGGCGCGGGTGCGGGAAAAGCTCCGCGAGCAACTGCGGGCCGGCGATCTGGAGGACCGGCAGATCGAGATTCAGGTGGAGCAGAGTTCGGGCATCGGCGTCCTGGGTCCGGCGGGGATGGAGATGGACGTCGAGTTCCAGTCGATGCTCGAAAAGATGATGCCCGTTCGCCGCGAGTCGCGCCGCCTGTCCGTACGCGAGGCGCGCAAGGTGTTGCTGATCCAGGAATCGGAAAAGCTCGTGGATCGCGAGAAGATTCAGCAGCGGGCGATCGAGCGGGTCGAGCAGAGCGGCATCGTCTTTCTCGACGAAATCGACAAGATTTGCGGTTCCGAATCCAAGCATGGCCCGGACGTTTCCCGCCAGGGCGTGCAGCGCGATCTGCTGCCGATCGTCGAAGGCTCGACCGTCATCACCAAGTACGGCCCGGTGAAGACCGACCACATTTTATTCATCGCCGCCGGCGCGTTTCACGGCAGCAAGCCCAGCGATCTGATGCCTGAATTGCAGGGCAGGTTTCCCATCCGCGTGGAATTGTCCGATCTGACCAAGGACGATTTCGTGCGTATCCTCCACGAGCCGAGGAATTCCCTGACCCGCCAGCAGGTGGAACTGCTGGCGACCGAGGGCGTGTCAATCGAGTTCACGGAAGATGCGATCGACTTGATGGCCCAGTTAGCGTACGACCTGAACCGCCGCAGCCAGAACATCGGCGCTCGCAGGCTTTACACCGTCATCGAGCGCGTGGTCGAGACCATCAGCTTTGACGCTCCGGATTTGGCGGAGAAGAAGATTTCCATCACCGCCGATTATGTCCGTCAGCGCCTGGCCGACGTGGTGAAGGACGAGGATCTGAGCCAGTTCATTCTCTAATCGCCTCTAACAGCCAGAACTGGCACAGAGAACACAGAGCCCACAGAGAGCACAGAGAAATATTTTTTTAGATGAAAAAACGCATCTTCTCTGTGTGCTCTGTGACCTCTGTGTCCTCCGTGGTGCATTTTGCTGACGGTTCTAAGGTTTGTTCTGCGGCGAATAGCCGACGACGGCGATTTTGTATCGTTCGGCCAGCTCAAGGACTTTGGCTTTTTCCAGCATGATGGTTTTGCCCGGCTCAAGGACCAGGGCGGCGGCGCGGTTGGCGTGGAGTTTCTCGATCGTCGTCGTGCCGACGGTGGGGACGTCCAGGCGCATGTCCTGATGCACGTTGGAGACTTTGATCAGCGTCCATCCGCCGACTTTGCAGAGTTTTCCCGCCCGGTCGATCATGGCGTTCGTTCCCTCGACCGCCTCGACCGCGATGACGTTTTTATCGACGACGGCGATGGATTGACCGATGTCGAGCCGGCTGATGGTCTGGCAGATGTCCCATCCGAAGCGGATGTCATCCCATTGCTTGTCGGTGGGGGGGGAGCGGGTCATGACGCCGGGGGTCGCCAGGTGTTCGGTGCAATAGGTGGTTTGGTCGATCAATCGAATTCCTTCCGAAGCCAGTTCCCGGTCGATGACGCCCAGGACCGACTGGTCGCGTTTGTCCCAGTGGAGGACTCGGAACCAGATTGCGGCGGTCCTGAGGTCTGGAATATACTGGAAAAACCGCCAGCGGCTGTAAATTTTTTCCTTGGCGACGCGTCCGACCAGGATCGCCTCATCACATCCTTGTGCCCGGAGGACTCGAATCCATTGTCCGACGCGCACGACGCCAACCCATTTGAAGACATCGACTTCCCCGCGTAGTTCGGGCCAGGCGCTGCCTCCGAACGCCGCCGCGACCACTTTCCTGCCCGCCGCCCGCGCCCCGCGAGCCACCAGCAGCGGAAATATCCCTTCCCCCGCGATCAGACCCAGCGGGGTTGACGATCCGCCCGATTCCAACGGCAATCTTTGGGCCACGGATATCACGGATATACATCTTAAAAGCCTTCGGCAAAAGAGTACATGTGGCTAATTGCCAATCAGCGATCATCCATCGGTCGCCTTGCCGGTCGGCGGCCTGAGCACTAACATGCATCTGGCCATTGATTCCAGGTAAATCGACGTCACGGCACGATCAACGGCAACCTCGGTGCAGGTATTGTGACGCGGCGGGGGCAAGGCAATGTTAGCCGATCGAATGGAAACATCCGCCGATTCCTCCGAACTCTGGTTCGTCGATCCCGGGCATCTTGATTCGGTGATCACGACCAAGGAAGGAATCGTCGTCGATAGCCAAAGCGCCGGCACCTACAGCGACATTCCCGCCGAGCAGACCAAGACCTTGTTGTCGCGTCTGGCGTCTGAGCCGTGGCGGCAGGTTTTGAAGGACCTTTACGAGCAGCAGAACCCGTGGTTGTATCGGATCGTCACCGATCCCAGCCGCGCCATGCCGATGGAACTGCTGGATTTTCAAGAGGGCAGTTGCTGCCTGGACGTCGGATCGGGATGGGGCCAGCTGAGCATTCCCCTGTCTCTGGGGGGGTGCCGCGTGGTTGCGCTGGACCTGACGCTCGAGCGGCTGCGGGTGTTACGCTACATCGCCCGGCAGGAAGGCGCCGATATTGCCCTGGCCAAGGGGAACGTGCTGACCTTTCCGCTCTGCCCGGGCACGTTTGACATCGCCTTGTTCAACGGCGCGCTGGAATGGGTCGGAACGGGCAGGGGGGTTGGACAGACGATTCGCCAGTGCCAGGTCGCCGCCCTGCGCTGTGCCGCCCGTGCTCTCAAGACCGGCGGCCTGATTTACGTCGGCATTGAGAACAGCGTCGGATTGAAATACCTGATGGGCGCCCGCGACGATCACACCAGTTTGCCCTTTTTCAGCTTCCGCAGCGAGGAGGAGGCCGAGACGGTGATTCGCGCCGCCGGCGGCGACCGCACCCCGACCAAGACCTGGGGACTGACGGAGCTCACCCGCTTGGCCGAGGAGGCCGGCCTGCGCGTCCAGTCCGTCTACGGATGCTTTCCCGATTACAAGCTTCCCCGCCACCTCGTGCCCCTGGAAGACGTCAATCAGTTTCTTTTGCAATGGGAGATGGATTGGACCGAACATCACGGCGACCAGGGAGAGCCGATTGAGGATCAGGATGCCATCCGCTCGGCATACAGGCAGCTTGCCGACAACGGAATTGGCCATTCGTTCTGCCCGTCCTATGCCTTGATGCTGGTGAAACCGTGAACCGTCTGGGCATTATCGAAGTGTTGCGCGGCGCCTGGCAACTGCCCGATGGGCGGGACCTGGCGATGTCCGTCCATGCCGGCGACCGCAACGCCGAGTCGCGCGGCATGCGGTTCATCGTCAAACGCGCCAACAAACCGCTCTGCTGCGTCAAGCGATTGCCCCTCGCCGGACCCTACGACACCCAGGCCATCCTCGCCACTCAAAAGGCTTATCGCGCCCTCACCTCCGTGCAGGTGCCCCAAGTCCTCAGTTCCACCCAGGACGATCGCAACTGGTTTATCGTGGAACAATTCGTGCTCGCCGGCATGCGCCTCGACGACGCCATTCGCCTCCGCCTCCTCAAACGCTCCGACGCCGAAAAACTCGTCGCCAAAATCCTCCAGGAGATTTATTCCAATTCCCTCGGCCCGCCCGATCCCAAGGTCGATGAGAAACGCATCCTCAACGCCATCGAAGCCTCCCGCCTCACCGAGCCGCAAAAGACCAGCTTTCGCCAGCAGATCTTCACCTGCCAGCCGCCGATGTGGCACGCGCCGGTATGGACCTCACGCGACTTCTTGCCCCGCAACATCCTCCTCAGCGAAGGCCAGCCTTATCTCGTTGATTTCGACCTGGCGTGCAAAACCGGCATGCTGGGGATGGACGTGTTGCGCATCGAATTCTACACCGAATGGCAGATTCCCTTCTGGCCCTCCGAGGGCGCCTCGCGCCAGGACCCACGGACACGCCTGCTGTTTTTGCTCCTGGAAGAGCATCTTCAGCGCACGATCGCCGCGGGATCGCATTACCGATACTGGGTCGAGCGATACGATCCGCAGATCCGGCAATTGGTCCGCCAGGTCTGTTCGGGCGCTTCGGCGAGACGCGCATCGAGAACCCGGTCGGCCGGGGCTGCAACGGGCGCCGCGGCAGTTCGTCCCGCCGCGCAGGTTCCCCGCCTCAGCCGCGCATCCCGGCTTCACCGCGCCGCCGACATCGCCCAGCGGACCCTCTGGAACTTGAAAAATCGCATCGAAACCGGCGTCGTCAAAATCGCCTCCATGCGCATGGGCGTTGAGACTCTCAGCGAGGACGTCATCCACGGCAGGATCCGCTGCTCCTGCCACTGGACAAACATCGTCAAAGGGGGCGTCATATATTGCATCGATACTCCCGGCGAATGGACCATGCCCAACGAGAGCACCCTCATCCAGGGCTGGTGTTATTCCACGTCATCCGCTCCCATCGCCGCCGTACGCGCCGTCGTCAACGGCCAGATTTACACCGGCTTCTACGGCGGCGAACGCCAGGACGTGAAAAGCGCCCATGGTGGCCGGGTCCCCAACGCCAAGGTCGGGTTTGCCGTGCAGTGTACCGTCCAATGCGGCTTCAACCTTGCATTCCTCGAAGTTCGCGTCGATGAACGATGGATTCCGTTAAGCCGGTCGATTTGGCGAACGACCTACTTCCCCGACTTGCGCCGCCGCGCCCACGTCAGTTACCCCCAATACGTGCAAATGGAGGAGCGCCGCCTCAATCGTCAGTCCGCCCAATACGCCAAAGGGTGCGACAACTTTGCCCTTCAACCGCTGATTTCCGTCGTCCTGCCCGTCTACAGGACGGATGTGAATTTGTTGTTCAAGGCCGTGGAATCGGTCCGGCGGCAAATCTACGGCAAATGGGAACTGTGCATCGTCGACGACGCTTCGGACAATCTGAGGCTCACGCAATTCCTTCAGGACCTGGCCAAGGACAAGCGCATCAAGCTCCGCGTTCGCCAGCGCAACGGGAACATTTCCGCCGCCACCAATGACGGAATCGCCATGGCCGCCGGCGAATGGATCGCCTTGCTCGACCATGACGATGAGCTTTCACCCGATGCCCTGTATCAGATCGTGGCGACGATCAATCGCAAGCCCGATTGTGACGTCCTCTATACCGACCAGGACAAGATCGACGCCGAGGAGAATCGCTGGGAGCCATTTTTCAAGCCCGATTGGTCTCCGGCGTATCTGCGGGGGGTGATGTATCTGGGGCATCTCATGGTCGTGCGGCGCAGCCTCCTCCAGCAGGTCGGTGGATGCGACAGCCGGTTTGACGGCGTCCAGGATTTCGAGCTTGCCCTGCGGCTTTCCGAACGCAACTGCCGCATCGAGCACGTACCGCGGATTCTTTACCACTGGCGGGCGATTCCCGGCAGCGTCGCCGCCGACTCGGACGCCAAGAACGGAATCGAACGCCTGCAGGAGGCGGCCGTGCAGGCGCATCTGGATCGCCTGGGGATTGCCGCCGCCGCACGCCGCAGTGGAGGCGAAGCCTTCCACCACGGCCGGCCACACCGCGTGCAGATCGTTCCCACGCCCCGATCCAAATACCCCAAAATTTCCATCCTCATTCCCACCCGCGACCATCCCGAACTCATCGGCCGATGTCTCAAGACCCTCTATCGCCTCACCAGTTATCCCAACTTCGAGGTGCTGGTCGGCGACAACGATACCAGCGATCCGCGAGCGCTGAAGATCCTCGATACGTTTCCCATCAAGAGGGTTCCCCTGCCCGGCGGGTTCCATTTCGCACAGTTCATGAACACCCTCGCCGCGCAGGCCACCGGCGACTTTCTGATGCTTCTGAATAACGACACCGAAATCATCCAGGCCGATTGGCTCCAGCACCTCCTGCTCTATGCACAGGAGGAAGACGTGGGAATGGCCGGCGCTCTTCTGACTTATGCCGACGGCACCGTGCAGCATGCCGGCATCATCCTCGGCCCGCGCGGAACCGCCGACCACGTCATGCGCGGCTTCCCCGCCGACGGCGATGGATATATGGGCTCCCTCGCCTGCACCCGGGAAGTCACCGCCGTCACCGCCGCCGCCGCCATGATCAGCCGACGAAAATTCATGCTCGTCGGTGGCCTGTGCGAGCGTTTTCAGCGCCATTACGACGATCTGGATTTCTGCCTGCGCCTGCGAAGCCGCGGGTGGCGCAATCTCTGCGTCGCCTCCGCACGCCTGGTCCATTACGAGTCCCGCAGCCGCGGACTCAAGTACGACTTCACCGACCGCGTCCTGCTCCTGGACCGCTGGGAATCGGTGATCGACCAGGGCGACGCCTACTACAGCCGGAATTTCGACCGCGACTCCACCGATTATCGCGTCGGCGTTGGAGGAATCCGCCAGTGAACGTCCTGTTCGCCCTCTATCAGAATTTCGCCTGCAACAGCGCCAATCACGTTGACGGCATCGCCCGCGAATTGACCGCGCTGGGTTGCAGTTGCGTCGTCGCCGTGCCCTCAAATCCAACCCAGGCGGAACTGCTCGGCTCAGTCCCCTATCGAATCGCCACGTTCGAGCAGGTGCTGGCCGGGGAGATTGGGTTCGACAACGGCCAGGGAATCGACGTGGCGCATTTCTGGACGCCGCGCGAGGTCAATCGCCGGTTCTGCGAGCGCCTCCAGAACAGAGTGGAGGCGAAGCCTTTCACGGTGGAGGCGAAGCCTTCCACGCGCCGCTTCGCCACCATCATCCACATGGAGGACAACGAAGACCTGATCGCGCGCTCCCAACTGCGCGATTCGCTCGACGAATACGCCAGCGGACAGAGAATAACCGGCTTTCCCAGCCATCTGGCCCATCCGCTGCACTGGAGGAAATTTCTCGCATCGGCGGATGGGCTGACGGTGATCATCGACGCGCTTCGCGACATTATTCCGCGCGACAAGCCGGTTGAGCTGATCTGGCCCTCGACCGACGAGCGGAACTTTCATCCCCGCCCGATCGACCCGGCGCTGCGGAAGGAATTGGGGATCAAGCCGGATCACACCCTGCTGGCGTATCACGGCAACGTCCACCAGGCCAATTTCCGCGAAGTCCGCAGCCTCCACCTGGCCGTCGCGCTGCTGAACCGCGAAGGCTGGCCCACAACCCTGCTTCGGATGGGGCGCGACCACATCGAGGTGGACCCGCTTTTTCGCCGCTGGGCCGCCGAGCATACCCGCACCATCGGATTCGTCCCCGACCGCGCCCGCCTTGCCGAGCTTCTTTCCCAAGCCGACCTTTTCGTCCAGCCCGGTTTATGCGACGTCTTCAATCAGTATCGCTTTCCCTCCAAGGTGCCGGATTTCTTCGCCCTGGGCCGCCCCGTCATCCTCCCGCGCACCAATATCGGCCTGGTCACCCGCCACGGCGAGGACGCCTACGTCCTGGACGAGGCCAACGGCCCGGCCATCGCCGACGCCGTCAAGGCGATCCTTCAGGACCAAGAGCTTCGCCGTGCGCTCTCGACCGGAGCGCGCCGGTTTTTCGAAACGAATCTTCGTTGGCCCGCGACCGCCGCAAAAGTCCTGGCGCTCTATCGCCGCGTCTTGGATCGCCGTCCCACCGTCAATCTCTCCCAGCCGACAAACGGCGCCGCATCCAACCTGTTCAATCGCTACTCCCGCATCAAGTTCCCGCCCCTTTCCTATGCGACCGTCCGCGACTATTGCGATAGCGCGGACAATTTGAAGTTCCTCTGCACCATGAACGATCTCAAGGACGTTCAGCGCCCTTGGACCGTCAAGGCCCTGATCGGCCAGCTCAAGCCCGGCGGGACAATCCTCGAAATCGGCGCCGACGAACCGCTGGTCGCTTCGCTCTTGCAGTCTCTTGGGTGGAAGGTCGTCGTCTGCGATCCGTATGACGACTCCGGCCACGGCACGACGGAATACCGGCGATACGTCAAGGCATATCCCAACCTGAGGATCATCCGCTCTCTTTTCGACCAATCCATAGCCGACGTGGAAGGCTTCGCCTCCACCGTGGAAGGCTTCGCCTCCACGCCGATGCGCGGCCAACTCGACGCCGTCTATTCGATCTCCGTCTTGGAGCACGTTCCCGCGGCGGATTTGGAAAGGGCGTTTGCCGGCATCGACGCGGCGCTGAAGCCCGGCGGCCTGTCGCTCCATTGCGCCGACGCGGTTGTGCAGGGTAACGGCGCCGAATTCCACCTCGAGCAGATGGCCCGAATCCAGCAATTCCAGAACCGCCTTGCCGGCGCGGATGCCGATTGGGACCGATGCCTCCGTTCCATTCAGGATCTCTTCGCCGCCGCCATGCAGGACTTGGACACGTTCTTCCTGGGCCCGCAAGGCCACAACCAATGGCGCGGCTCCCAGCCCAGCGAAAAATTCCCCTTCCGCAAATGCATCTCCGTCCAATTCCTCGCCCGAAAACCGGGATGATGCCAATCCAGATTATTCACCGCGAAGGACGCCCGGCGCGGCATGGCCGCAACCAAAACATATTACCGCGAAGACGCGAAGAGCGCGAAGTCAGATTGGTATTTCTTCGCGTAACTTCGCGACCTTCGCGCCTTCGCGGTAAAACTCTTTGGGTTGCGGTCGCAGCCAGCGCCATGCGCTTTTGCTTCAAGCCCCCGCACTGAATCGCTCGATTTTCAGTTCCATGTCCGCCAGCCCGACGAATCGCCGGCTCGGCAGCACCGGAAGCAGGATCGAATCGTATCTCCGGTCCAGCGGCATCGCGTCGTCCAGGCTCGCTCCGCTGGCCAGCCCCACGCTCAGCAGATAATCCCCTCCGTTGTATCGCACCGTCCATCGGAACTGAACGATCTCGATCTGCCCGGCCATCAGCGGCCGCCTCTGCTGCGGCGTCGCCGCCAGCAGCGAATTGCTCCCGTAAAGCAGCAGCCCCTCCTTGGTTTTAATGTTCAGCCCGAAGATCGGCAAAGCGATGTCGCGGTGAGCCAGGACCTTCAAATACAGCGTCACCGTCGAATCCATCCCCACCGTCCCCGGATACGCCGTCCCATCCTCCGCCATCAGCAGATAGTCCAGAATATGCGCCTCGTCGTTTCCCCACCGATGCTCGTAGGGGTTATAGGTGTTGCGCTTGTCGAACATTTCTTCAGCGCCGGTCTGGTGGAAAAACGGATGGTCCGGCAGATCGGCCGGCGGGGCGACGACCACGGCCGCCTCCTGGTTCGGCCGCGCCGCGGGCTTCTGAACGGTCTTCTCGCTCCCGAACAGCAACTCGGTGTATTGGTTGATCACCTGACGCGGTTCACCGATTGCCACGCAATGACCCTGGTGCAGCAGGACCGCGCGCTCACAATGCTGGATGATCTGTTCCGATGAATGGCTCACCAGCAAGATTGACGTCCCCCCATCCCGCAATTCCCGAATCCGGCGAAAACACCTCGCCTGGAATTTCGCGTCGCCCACGGACAAAATTTCATCCACGATCAAAAGCCGCGGATCGAGCGAACTGTAAACCGCGAACGCCAGCCGCGCCACCATCCCGCTCGAATAGTGCTTCACCGGGGATTCGATGAACTGGCCGATGTCCGCGAAATCCGCGATCTGCTCGAATTTTTCGACGATCTCCTGCTGGCTCAGCCCGAGCAGCGACGCATTCAGATATACGTTTTCCCGCCCCGTGAATTCCGGGTTGAATCCGCTGCCCAGCTCCAGCATCGAAACCACGCGCCCGCGGGTAAGCACCATCCCCGTCGTGGGGGCGAGAATTCCCGTGGCGATTTGCAGCAGCGTGCTCTTGCCCGCGCCGTTCTGCCCGACTATCCCCACGCACTGCCCATGCGCCACGTCAAAGCTCACGTCGCGCAGCGCCCAAAATTCGTGGTACAGCTTCCGCCGGCCCCCCAGCAGCGATTGCAGCAGCCGATGCCGCGGATGCGCGTAAATCTGGTAGCACTTCCCCACCCCCCGCACCGAAAGCACCAGCCCCTCGTCCAGGGCCGGTTGGCCGTTAGATGACATCCGCAAATCCTCGCTTGGCCTTCATGAAAACATAGTATCCGAAAATGAACACCAGCAGGGAGATCGCGTAGTTCAGCAGCATCCACGTCAACGTCGGCCAGCAATGCTGCAACAATACCTGCCGCGTCTCCTCCACCGACACCGCCAGCGGATTCAACCACAAATACAACCGCTGCAACGCGATGGGCAGCCGCGACAGCATCGCCGACAGCGGATAGATGATCGGGCACAGATAAAACACGACTTGAAGAATGATGATGATCAATTGCCCGATGTCGCGCACGAAGACCCCCAGTGCTCCGACGATCCACGACAGCCCGGCCGTGAGCAAAAATAGCGGGACCCACACGATCGGCAGGGCGATCGCGTGCACCGACAGCGGACTCAAAAAGAATTGCGTGCAGACCAGCAGAACCGCCAGCCCGAACAGGTTGAAGATGATCGCCGCCCCCAAACCCGCCAGCGGCAAAATCTCCAACGGGAAAAGGATCTTCTTCACGTAACTCGGATTGGAAAGAACCTGTATCGAGGCGGCCCCGACGCTCTCGGCGAATATGCCGTAGACGATCAGTCCGCAAAAAAGATTCATCGCAAACACGAACGAGGTTCCCTGCCCGTTCCACGAACGTATCCGCAGCACGAAGCTGAAGACGAACGTGTAAACCAAAAGCATGAAGATCGGATTGAGCATCGCCCAGAGCAATCCCAGCGCCGAGCCGCGAAACCGTTGCTGCACCGCCCGGTTGGTGAGCTGCCGCAGCAATTGCCGCTGCCGCCAAAGCTGCCGGACGATTTGCCATGGATTCAGCGGGATCGATTGATGCGATTCGGGGCTGTGGATGACCACGTCGGAAGATGAATTCATGGCAATCGCCTTTGAATCAGAGAAACAAATCCTGGGCGAAACTCTTCCAACCCAGTGAGAAGCGGCGATACCGCAAGGTAACGAATTCGATCGTGCTGGGCAAAATCCGCGTCGCCCCCCGGCGATGGATCGCCGACCGACGCCGAAAATGCCGCACCTTCTGCCGCAGAAGCTCGATTTCCCCCGGCCGCACGGCGATTGCCTGGCCAGCGGCCCCCGACAAACGCCGCAGCGCCGCCTCGTAAAGGTCCGCCTGCCTGCCGAACCACGGCCCATCCATCTTCTTCGCGTTCAGATATTGCTGATACAGCGAACGCCGCAGCGCTCCGATGGATTGCGCCGCATGCTGCCGATACCGGACCAGCGGACGCGGGATCGCCGACACCGGCGCCACCGCCGCGATCAGCAGCGCGATCCATCCATCGTGCATCCACAGCGGATCGATCGGCAACACCAGCTCCCGCAGCCTCGCCGCGAATGCCGTCGTCGCCCCGGTCACCACGTTCTGACGCAGGATCACTTCGAACGCCCGTCCCCGCTCCAGCTTCCGCCGCAATTTGCCCACCAGTCCCACGCTCTGCCACAGCCGATATCCCAGCGATCGGCGATCTTCGTCGCAAATCTCCGCATCGCTGAAGACCAATCCCAACTCCGGATTCCTCGCGAACTCCTCGCCGATCGTCTGGAGCTTCTCCGGCATCCACTCGTCATCCTGATCGCAAAGTGCAATGATCTCCCCCCGGCAAGCCCGGATCGCCCGCTGGAAATTCGCCGCCGGCCCCAGCTTCGAATCGTTCACCTCGATTCTCACCTCAAACCCCGGATTGCCCTGGGCAAACCGCCGCAACGTCTCAATCGTTTGATCCGTTGACCGATCATCAAAGACCACCAATTCGCCCGGCAAAACCGTTTGCTCGGCCAAGCTCCGCAATTGTTCAGGCAAAAACGCGCCGCCGTTGTAGGTACACAAGGCGACCGAGATGGCAGGCTGACGCAACGTGCTCATTTCAACGAGGCCGGCGACCCTATATCGCAAACCCGGACACGTCAAGGAAAACGCGGCTTTTACGGCACGTGAAGCAATGCCGAGCAAGTCCGGGAAGACGCGAAGCGTCAAGCGCACCGGGCAAATTGCGAGAATTGGGGCCGACTTTCAGGGGGAGCCGAATTTCCGATTGCCCGGCCCGCCGTCGGCTTTAGCGTGCCCGTCAAAGAAGGCCGCGTGGCGTGGTCTGCTGAGAAACGAGAAGGGAACGGATGAGAATAACCGACGCAATACTCCACCAGTGACAAGCGTGCCCACATCCGGTATGGAATATGAATAGGTTAGCAATCTTCTTGCTTCGCCGGTGGGGAGGCATATGTTGTAAACTTGGTGGAGTCTCAAATAAATAAGCTCCCGCCAGAATATCGAAGTCCTCGGATGACATGAACACCGCTGGTGTTCGGTTGCTTCAGGATTTTGTTCCTCGAACCACCAAGTATGAACACCACTTTTGAAAGCCCGCCCGCCAAAGGCTCGAAAGAGGAGACCGAGCCAATGCTGAGTCAAGGCCAGCCCCACTCTCGGTGCTGGTATTCGCCGTCCGGACTTTGGCACCGCAAGACGACGGTCATCGCGGCGCTTTCCGTCGTGGCCATTCGTTCGCATCTGGTGCTCCGCTTTGGCTTCCACACCCCGTCGCGCACTTACCAGATTCCTTTGCTGGCCACGCTCGCCATCGGCGGCTTGCCGCTGCTCTATGACCTGCTTGGCAAACTCCTGAAACGGGAATTTGGTTCCGATCTGCTGGGCGGTATCTCCATCATTACTTCCATCCTGCTCGGTGAATACTTGGCAGGCGCGATTATTGTCTTGATGCTCTCCGGAGGTGAGGCGCTGGAGAGTTATGCGCTGAATAGCGCCTCCTCGGTGCTTGCCGCGCTGGCCAAACGGATGCCTTCGATCGCCCACCGGAGGCGGGATTCTGAAATCGCGGATGTGGCGCTCCATGACGTTGCCGTCGGCGACACGCTCGTGATCTATCCGCATGACATCTGCCCGGTGGACGGCGTGGTGATCGAGGGACACGGCGTGATGGATGAATCTTACCTGACGGGCGAGCCTTTCGAGATTACCAAGACCTCCGGCTCAATGGTGATATCGGGCGCCATCAACGGAGAATCGGCGCTAACCATCCGAACGACACAGCGCGCCGCCGATTCTCGCTATGCAAAGATCATGCAAGTCATGCGCGAGTCCGAATCCAAGCGACCGCAGTTGCGGCGTCTGGGGGATCGCCTGGGTGCGATTTATACTCCAGTGGCAGTGACGGTCGCCCTTATCGCATGGGCCATCAGTGGAGAAGCCGTTCGCTTCCTGGCGGTGCTGGTCATCGCCACGCCTTGCCCTTTGCTTCTAGCCATCCCGATCGCCATCATCGGCTCGATTTCCCTCTGCGCCCGCCGAGCGATCATCATCAAGAGTCCCGTCGTCCTCGAGCAGATCGCCGAGTGTCGAACCGCGATTTTCGACAAGACCGGGACGCTGACTTATGGCGAGCCGAAGCTCACCGAACAACTTATCGCCCCAGGCTTCGCGCAGAAGGAAGTGCTGACCCTGGTGGCCAGTCTGGAGCGCTACTCGAAGCATCCATTGGCGCGAGCCATTCTCGCCGCGGCGAAGGAGGCTGCAATTCAGCTTCCGGAGGCCACGGAAGTTGGCGAGCAGCCGGGGCAGGGACTGCGTGGAGTTGTTTCCGGTCATCAGTTGCAGATCACCAGCCGAGACAAACTGATCGCGCAAAACGTCGCTGGCGCCGATCAGCTTCCTCAAGTTGCGGGCGGACTTGAGTGCGTGGTAGCGATTGACCAGCGCTGCGCCGCGGCCCTCCGCTTTCGGGATGCGCCGCGCGCGGAGAGCCGCTCCTTCGTGAGTCACCTAGGACCGAAGCATCGCTTCGCGCGTGTAATGATCGTGTCGGGAGATCGTGAGTTCGAGGTGCGCTACCTCGCCGAGGAGGTGGGCGTCACCGAAATCTACGCCCAAAAGAGTCCTGAAGAGAAACTTGCCATCGTCCGCAAGGAAACCGCCGTCGCCAAGACGCTTTACGTGGGGGACGGTATCAATGACGCTCCGGCCATGATGGCCGCCACGGTCGGCATGGCAATTGGACAGAACAGCGACGTGACCGCAGAAGCCGCGGGCGTCGTGGTCATGGATAACTCCCTCAAAAAGGTGGACGAGTTCATGCACATTAGCCGGCGGATGCGACTCATCGCGCTTCAGAGCGCGGTGGGTGGCATGGCGCTGAGCATCATCGGCATGGTCATTGCGGCCACCGGCCATCTAAGCCCGGTGAGCGGCGCCATCACACAGGAAGTCATCGACGTTCTGGCCGTGCTGAACGCCTTGCGGGCCGCCTTTCCTCCCAAGGTGATTCATGATCTCTGACACCGATTCATCTTAAGATGCCGAAGGCCGTCCGACTCTGGCCTTTGGTCGGTCGGGCGGGGTTTGCCGGCGTTTCTTTCGATGGCAGGCCGCGATTGTGGCAACATTACATGCGCTAGGGTCGGTGTTGAGGCACACACCAAGCAAAAAGGCTCAACCGGCGAACGGTAACCGGTTAGGCCTCAAGGGATTCGATTGGATTGGCGATTTCAACCCGCCGCCGGCGGTCGCCGCTCCTGTTTGCGTTCGGTTGCCGTCAGTTGCAGCAACCGCGTGTGCGCGGCGTCCGCGAACTTGGCCAGGACGAGCAAGTCGCCGGGGCCGAAGTTCGCGGCTTTGACGCTGCCAATTCGGATTTCATTTCCCCCGCCGACCCTTCACTGGTCCTTGTCCTTCTCCGGCCAGACGATCTTGATCGGGGTGCCGTTGACTTCGGCCTGGGGGAAGCCGTTGGCCATTCGGCCGGTCATGTGAAACGTGCCGATGGATTTGGCGAGATCCACCGCCCCCGCGAAGGATATGCCGCCGTAGTTGACGTCCGCTTCGATTTCTCCGCTGCTTGGGTGGTAATACCCTTTGAAATCGCCCTGGTTGCTCTTGCCGAAGAAGGCCACCTTTTCGGGCATGCTCATGACCAGGGTGGGCCGGAAGAACGACACATGGTCGACCGCTGGCCCGCCGTGGGGAGATGCCGGGTTATAACCTCCCTGTTCGGACAGGTAGGCTTGAAGTCCGAAGGTGAGCACATCCGACACATCGGACTCGGCTTTCGGCCCAACGTCTTCCCATTGATGCCACACGCGCACCGGACCCCTGTAGAACATGATGCCCAGGATGAACACGAGGATGATCGACACCAACGCGACGATCTTGCCTTTGGAGACGTAAACGGCCGGGGCGCCGGGTTTCGTGGCGGGCTTCCTTCCCACCGCCGGCGCAGCCATGGCCGGGACGACGATCGCATCCCCGCATGCCGGGCATTTGATCGTTTTGCCCGCCAGCGCATCGCTCAGTCCCATCCGTTTGCCGCAGCTGCATTGAACGTTGATTGGCATGTCGTTCCCCGTTTCCAAATGACGCAAAAAATTATAACGACGAGGCCAGCGGCATTACAACCCCCAGCGTCGCCGGCATTTGGTGATTGCGCGTCCATCGAAGCCCTGGATGTACATCCGGAGCTACGGGAAGCGCAAACGATTTCTGTAATCGGTATTAGATCAACGCCCTCTCTCACGGTCTTGCCATTGCGGAACCCCGATGCGATACCCTAAGTTATAGCAACGAACAGGAGTCTGGCATGGCCGAAGAAAAACCCTCCATTCACATCGATACCGATTGGAAGCGTCAAGCGCAGGAAGAAAAGAAACGTCTGGTCGAGGAGGAAGCCCGCAAAGCCAGGGAATCCGCGGCCGCCGCGCATTCCGCCGCCAGCGGCGCAGGCCCGTCATCGCCACGGTCCGCCGCCGCGCCCGGCCGTCCCCGTGGCGAATTGCCCCCGGCCAGCTTCCCCACCCTCGTCCAATCCATCCTCACTCAGGTTCTCTATTATCTCGGCGATCTAACCACCCGGGGGTCCGAGCCCAACGTCAATCTGGACATGGCCAAGCACCAGATCGACATCCTCGGCGTCCTGGAAGAAAAAACCCGCGGAAACCTGACCCCCGAAGAAAAATCGCTGCTCGACACAGCGTTATACGAAACCCGCATGCGCTACGTCAGCGTGGCGTCGCAGTTCACGTGAGGAATTGTCATTAGTCATTAGTCATTTGTCACTGGTCCCTTGCCGTTATCGCCCGCGATGTTGATTACAAATGACAAATGACCAATGACCAATGACCAATGACCAATGACAATTCCGCTCACCTGCTCCGGATCAACTCCTCGTCCGCAATCCCCAACTCCCGGCGCGTCCGGTCGATGTCGCGCAAAAATCTTGTCCCGTCGCTGTAATATCCCGCCGTGGGGACCACCTGCGGCATGTGGCTCGTCCAGAACGCGTTGAATCGCCGCATCAGCGCTTCGCGGAGATATTTGCTCAGCATCGACGCCAGCGCCACGGCCAAGCACTGCGTCTCGGCCTTCTCTCGGAAAATGATCCTGACGCTGTTCGATCCCTTGTGCAGGCGATAATAGGCATGTCCATCCTGTTCCTGAAGCACTTCCAGGGACCACTCGTCGAACATGAGCCGCAGCAGCGAGCCGTAATGCTCGCGGCCGCCCTGGCGATCGCAGAAAATGGTCATCGGTTCAGACCCGTAGGTTCTCAGCAGATAGTCCAGATGAATCGCGCTGGTCGAAAAGAGGACGGATGCCTTGTTGCGCGTCGCGTTGAAAAGCTGATTGAGCCGGCGTTCCAGCACCACCCGTGCAGCCAGATGAACGCAGCGCGTTTGCGTGCGATTCATCTCCGCCCGCAGGGCATTGGCGAAAAGCTGGATCGGCAGCGATTCCTGTTCGATGGGGAAAATCTCGTTGTCGGCCGGCTGATACCACGGGTACTCCGGCAACTCCGCCAGCACGTCCCGGCTCGTTCGTTGCAGCAGGGCGGTGAGGTCGCCCGGCATTTCCGCGTACGTGCAAAGCATCGCCAGGACGGAGCGCTCCAGTTCCTTCAACCCCGTCGCCGGGGAATAAACCACCTTGCTGTCGTTGACGTGCAGTTTTCGCCCCGATGCCAGCCGGTTCTTGCTCACCAGCCTCGCCAGCAGCTTCCACAGACATGGAATCGCCTTCCGGCCGTCCATCGGACCCAGGTCAAACGCACAACATCCAACCAC
>JBEKXM010000005.1:0-21752 GCA_049512115.1 Tepidisphaeraceae bacterium
GGTGCGCGAACGCGTTGGCCGGTGCCGGGTCCGTCGGGTCGTCCGCCGGCACGTACACCGCCTGCACCGACGTGATCGCACCGTGTTTGGTGCTGGTGATCCGCTCCTGCAATTCGCCCATTTCTGTCGCCAGCGTCGGCTGATATCCCACCGCGCTGGGCATGCGACCCAGCAGTGCCGACACTTCCGATCCCGCCTGCGTGAAGCGGAAGATGTTATCGATGAACAGCAGCGTGTCCGCCCCCGTTTCATCGCGGAAATATTCCGCCATGGTCAGCGCGCTCAGCGCCACCCGTAACCTCGCCCCCGGCGGCTCGTTCATCTGCCCGAACACCATCACCGTCTGATCGATCACGTGCTTGCCCGTCGTGCCGATCTGGGCCTCCTGCATTTCCAGCCACAGATCGGTCCCCTCGCGCGTCCGCTCCCCCACGCCGGCGAAAACCGAATATCCCCCATGCTGCTGCGCGATTCGCGCGATCAATTCCTGGATCACCACCGTCTTGCCCAGCCCCGCCCCGCCGAACAGCCCCGATTTGCCGCCGCGCAAAAATGGCGTCAGCAGATCGATCACTTTGATCCCCGTCTCGAACACCTCGGCCTTGGGGGTCAGGTCGACAAATGGCGGCGGATCGCGATGGATCGGCCGGCGCTCTTGGATGTTCACCGGGCCGCGATTGTCGATCGGCTCTCCCAGCAGATTGAACACCCGCCCCAGGGTTTCCTTGCCCACGGGAACCGTCAGCGACGAGCCGGTGTCCACGCAATCCGTCCCGCGTCGAAGCCCGTCCGTGCTCCCCAGCGCCACCGCGCGCACCCGCCCGCCGCCCAGATGCTGCTGCACCTCGCCCACCAGGCGGGTCGTCGTCCCGTAAGCCGACAGGTCGATGTTCAACGCGTTGTAAATTTGAGGAAGCTGGTGTTCGGCAAACTCGACGTCGAAAGTCGAGCCGATCACCTGCGTGACTTTTCCGGTGGCTGCCATGCGCCTTCCCTTGTCAAAGCCGGGGGATTGTACAATCCCTTCACAATGTGGCAAGCTCTTGACGCGACCGTGGACACAATGCAAATTGGTCGCATAAGCCATGGAAGGTATTGCCCATGTCCCTTATTCTCGTCGTTGATGACACCGCGTTGGAGCGCGAAACCGTTGCCCGCCTCCTCGAATTAGAAGGCTTCCAAACCATCGGCGCCTCCAGCGGCAAGGAGGCCTACGCCACCCTCTATTCCCGAAAACCCGACTTGGTCCTTCTCGATCTGATGATGCCCGAAATGGACGGCATCCAACTGCTCCGCATGATTCGCCGCCATCCCCAATGGGAAGGAATCCCCATTATCGTCCTGACCGGCCTGCGCGACAGCGATAAACTCGTCGCCCGCGCCCGTGAACTCGGCGTCGAAGATATCGTCCCCAAAGCCACGTTCGGATTCCAAGACCTCATGATCCGAATCCGCAAAGCCCTGGCGGATCGAACGCCCGCGCCGAATTGATGCCGCACTATTCGGCGCAAGCGGCGGATCCCGCTCTGACGCGCACCACGATTGCCGCCGGAATCTCCGGCCGTTTGGCCCACGAAAACGCACTTCTCCCGCCCCCGCGCGCCGGGTACGCCGGCTCCTCCAGGCCATCCACCACCAAACCCGCCGAAAAGCACGACCCCAGCACCGCCGACAGCGGACGATGGAAAAAATAGTGCGCCTCCGGCTGGTTGATGATCCCCACGCTCTTTCCCGCCTCCGGCGTCAAATATTTCCGAACCTCCACCCCGAACGACTGCTCCACCCGCTCGCCCCGCACCTCCAGATCGGCCGTGAATTTCATGTCGTTTGAACTGAAACATGGATGCGGCAACGAAAAGACGAACCGCCCCGCGCCCTTCAGCAACTTCGGCATGGATTCCAGCAGCGGCGCGATGTCGATGATGTCCATCATCGCCATGCTGCAAACCGCCGCGTCGAATCGCCCCTCACCCAGCGAAATCAGCTCCGCCGCATCGGCCACGTCGATCCGCCGATATTCGATCTCGCCATCCTGCCCGCTCGTCCGCTTCCGCGCACACGCCAGAAAGTTCTCCGCAAAATCGCACGCCACCACCCGCACGCCCCGCCGGCCAAGCACGCGCGAGTAATTCCCGTTCCCGCAAGCCACGTCAAGGATCGTTTCCCCCGCTCGAGGATCGAGCAATCGATCCGTCGCCGGCATGATCAGTTGTTTCTGAAACTCGTTCCCTTCGCCGATCTGCCGGTCCCACCAGGAGGCTATTCTCTCCCATACAGCGAGCGTTTGTTCAACGGTTGGCCTTTCCGGCATCGCGATATCATAGACGCGAAAATTCGAAACCCGAAATTCGAATGACGAATCAAGCCTGAATGACCCAAATTCGAAACAAAAAAAAGACCGTTTCGTCATTCGAATTTCGAATTTGATTCGTCATTCGAATTTCGAGTTTCGGGCTTCCGTCCACGTCACTTCTTCAAAAAATTTGCCAGCAGCCTCTCCCCCTGCTCCGTCAAAAAACTTTCCGGATGATACTGCACCCCTTCCAGCGGCCAGGTCTTGTGGCGCACTCCCATGATCTCGTCGTGATCGGTCCAACTGCTGACCTCATATTCCGCCGGGAGCGTGCCGTTGCGGATGATGAGGCTGTGGTATCGCGTGGCCGTGAACGGGTTGGGCATCCCCACGTAAATGCTTTTGCCGTCGTGATGGATTTGGTCGGTCTTCCCATGCATGAGCCGGCCGGCCCGCTCGACGATCGCGCCGCTGACGAACCCGATGCATTGATGGCCCAGGCAAACCCCCAGCACCGGCAACTTCGGCCCGAAATGACGGATGATGTCGTTGCTGATCCCGCCCTCCCTCGGCGTGCACGGACCCGGCGAAATCACGATATGCGTCGGCGAAAGGGCCTCGATGTCCTCCAACGTCACCTTATCGTTGCGGAAAACGCGGACTTCCCGGCTCGGGTCCACCTCCCCCAGCTTCTGAACCAGGTTGTAGGTGAACGAATCGTAGTTGTCGATCAGCACGATCATGGCCAGATAGCGTAGGCCACCCGGAGGAAAAAGCAAAATCTGAGAAGAAAGGTCATTTGTCATTGGTCATTTGTCATTGGCATCGCCGATTCCGAATCCTCTTGCAAATGACAAATGACCAATGACCAATGACAAATGACCAACGGGCGCTTACTATCCACCCCTGCTTATGAGCGGAGAAATCCCGAAGACCTATGACCCCGCCTCCATCGAAGCCCAGGCCAACCGGGTCTGGCTCGAAGAACGGTGTTTCGCGGCCGACCCGGCTTCGCCCGGCGAGCCGTATTGCATCGTCATTCCCCCGCCCAACGTCACCGGGGCCCTGCATCTTGGCCATGCGATCAATAACACGCTTCAGGACATTCTCATCCGCGCCCATCGGATGCGGGGATTCAACACGGTCTGGATTCCCGGGATCGACCATGCCGGCATCGCCACGCAGGCCGTGGTCGAAAAACAGCTCAAGGAAAAAGAAAACAAAACCCGTCACGATCTTGGCCGCGAAGCGCTCGTCCAGCGAATCTGGGACTGGAAAAAGCAATTCGGCGACCGAATCCTGGAACAGCTCAAGCGCATGGGCTGCTCCTGCGATTGGGACCGCTCGCGCTTCACGCTGGACGAGCAATGCGCCCGCGCCGTTCGTGAAACGTTCTTCAAATTATTCAAGGACGGACTCATCTACCGTGGCAAGCGGCTCGTGAACTGGGACGTGCATCTACAAACGTCCATCTCCGATGACGAGATCTATCACGAAACGGTCAAGACAAGTTTATGGCACGTCCGATACCCAATCGAGGGGACGGACAAGTCGATGGTGGTGGCCACGACGCGCCCCGAGACCATGCTCGGCGACACGGCCGTGGCCGTGCATTCGCAGGATTCCCGCTGGAACTGGGCCATCGGCAAAAGCGTCGAATTGCCCCTGACCGGCCGGAAAATCCCCATCATCGCCGATGACATCCTGGTCGATCCCAAATTCGGAAGCGGCGTGGTGAAAGTCACGCCCGCCCACGATCCCAACGACTACGCCGTCTGGCAACGCCAGCAGGGCAAGATCGAAATTCTGAACATCCTCAATCCCGACGGCACGATCAACCAGAATGGCGGGAAATATTCCGGCATGAAGCGCGAGGCCGCGCGAAAGAAAGTCGTCGAGGATTTGACGGCTCTCGGCTTGCTGGCCAAGGAAGAGCCATACGAAGCCCCGGTCGGCCACAGCGATCGCAGCAAGACGCCGGTTGAGCCGTATTTGAGCGATCAATGGTTCGTGAAAATGGCCCCCCTGGCCGAGCCGGCGCTGGACGTGGTGGAAAAGCAGATCATCAAATTCTTCCCCGAGCGCCATGCCCAGCAATTCCTAAGCTGGCTCGGCGAAAAGCGCGATTGGCCGATCTCCCGCCAGCTTTGGTGGGGACATCGGATTCCGGTGTGGACAAAGCAGGTTCCGGCTCGTTCATTCGGTAGTGACTGGGAGACGGTGGAATTCTCGTTGGAACTGAACAAGAATCCGGACGTTGTTGTGCAAGCCTACAACCTTGTTTCACATCGTAGTGCCCCTCCGGGTGTGGAACACGAAGAACCACTACAATATTTTGTATGCCTGCGACGGGATAACCCTTCAGTCACTGCGGATTTGTCAAACCATGGCTTTGTCCAGGACCCCGACGTTCTCGACACATGGTTCTCCTCCGCCCTATGGCCGCACAGCACGCTCGGGTGGCCGGACGATACTCCGGAGTTACGGAAATGGTATCCGGGCAGCGTACTGGTGACTTCGCGGGAAATCATCACGCTCTGGGTCGCGCGGATGGTGATGATGGGGATTTACAATATGGGTTTAGCCGCGTCGCTTGCGACGCGCGATGGAGTGCGAAAACCGAGCGCGTCGCAAGCGACGCGGCTAAACGGGGGTTTGGAGTTGGGCATCCCCTTCCACCACGTCTACATTCACACGACCATCCTCGACGGGCATGGCGAGCGGATGAGCAAATCCAAGGGCAACGGCGTCGATCCGGTGGACGTCATCGAAACGCACGGAGCTGATGCCCTGCGGTTCACCCTCACGCACATGGCCACGGAAACGCAGGACGTGCGATTGCCGGTCAAGAAGAATGCGCAGGGGAAAAACACATCCGACAAATTCGACCTCGGCAGGAATTTCTGCAACAAGATTTGGAACGTCGGCAATTTCTTCGTGATCGCCAACCTAGCCAACGTCGCGCCGGAGCCGGTGGATGAAAGCAAATGGACGCTGGCCGACCGGTGGATCGTGTCGCGGTTCAACCGGACGGTCAAAGAGGCTGACACGGCCCTGGCGGCATATCGATTCGATCAGTATGCCAAGATATGTTACGACTTTTTCTGGAACGACTTTTGTGATTGGTACGTCGAGGCGTCCAAGCCGGCGCTGAAGGCTCCCGCGTCGGCCGGCCAGACGGCCAATGTGCTGGCCGCCGTTTTAGACGGCGCCTTGCGGCTCTTGCACCCGATGGTTCCATTCATCACCGAAACGATCTGGTGGCGCCTAAACGAAGTCCGCCCCCAGCGCGGACTATCGGGAAAGATCGAGTGTCCGGCCAGCAAGCGGCTGATTCTCGCCCCCTGGCCGGCTGAGGGAAAACTCGACGATGACGCCGAGTCCTTATTCCCGGCGATCCAGGAAGTCATCTCCGCCATCCGCAAGCTGCGCAACGATTACAAGGTGGACGTGAAAAAGAGCGTCGACGTTTCGATCCTTGCGCCCGGCGATTCTTCCCGCAATCTCAAATCAAATCGCGGGATCGTCGAGCTTTTGGCGACCTGCCGGCTGAAGGACGTTTCGCCCAATTTCCCGCCCGTCCCCGGCCGGGAGGCGAAGCCTTCCCGCGCGGTGCGCGTGACGGCCGCCGGTTGTGATATATTCGTCGAGGGTTTACAGGACCAGAACACCGAATTGCAGCGGACCGCCAAGCGAACAGACGAGTTAACTCGCCAGATTCAAATGCTTCAAGGTCGATTGGCCAACGAGGCCTATATTTCCAAGGCCCCGCCGCATCTGGTGCAACAGACGAAGGACCAGTTGGCGGAAGCGCAGAGAGAACTTGCCAAACTTGGGGGTAATTAATCATTATCCACTGTCCACTATCCATTAGAAAGGACCTGCTCCGATGTCCGAGAAAAGCGTCTCCACCGAATCCTTCGCAACCGAAACCAAAAGCGAATACACCGGCAAAAAGCTGCGCATGGCGATCATCGGATGCGGCGGCATCAGCGAAACCCATATCCGCGTGCTCCAGAGTTTTCCCGACGTGGAATTGGTCGCCGGCGTGGACATCAAACCCGAACGCCTCAAGGTGATGGAGGAAAAATACGGCTTCAAAAACCTGTACGCCGACTGGAAGAAGATGCTCAAGGAGATCAAGCCGGATGCGGTGAACATCTGCACGCCCAACGGCGTGCACGCGGCCCCGGCCATCGACGCGGCGAACGCGGGTTGCCACGTCATCGTCGAAAAGCCGATGGCGATGAATCCGGGCGAATGCCAGAAAATGGTGGATGCAAGCAAGAAGAACAAGAAAAAGCTGACGGTGGGTTTCCAATATCGCTATCACCCGAACACGGATTTTCTTGTCCGCGCCCGTGACGACGGCCGGTTCGGAAACGTGATGTTCGTCAAATGCCAGGCCCTGCGCCGCCGCGGAATTCCCAACTGGGGCGTGTTCGGCCAGAAGCAGCTCCAGGGCGGCGGGCCGATGATCGACATCGGCGTTCACGTCATCGAGATGGCCCATTACCTCATCGGCTCGCCCAACCCGGTCGCGGCCGCGGGCAACACCTGGACCTACATGGGCGACAAGAAATCCGACGTCGTTTCCCAATGGCCCAACTGGGATTACAAGACGTACACGGTGGAGGACCTGGCGATCGGGCACATTCGCTTCGACAACGGCGCCATCCTCCACATCGAGTCGATGTTCGCGGGCCACGTCAAGGAGGACGTTTGGAATTTCACCGTGTTCGGCGACAAGGGCGGATGCCAGTGGGACCCGCCGACGATCTTCACCGACCGGGCCGGCACGATGGTTAACGAATCCCCCGCGTTCGTCGGGAGCAAGACCGATTTCCCATACCTCTTTTCGCTGAAGCTGCGGAACTTCGTCGATGGCTGCCTGAAGGATTCGCCCCTGAAGGCCCCGGGAGAAGCGGGATTGGCCGTGCAGAAAATCCTCGACGGCGTCTACCGCTCCGCCAAGGCGGGGAAAGAAGTGAGCATAAAGTAAACTCGAAATCCGAAATCCGAATGACGAATCAAATCCGAAACCAGAATGATGAAACGGTCTTCATTCGGTCATTCGTCATTGGGACTTAATTCGTCATTCGGATTTCGGAATTCGGATTTTCCCGCGTGCCCATCTTCGCCAAAGGTTCCCGAACGTTCTTCCTCGCCATCCTGGCGTTCGCCCTCTGCTCGATCGCGGCGGCGGCGCGGTCTCGGGGGTTCATCGAATCCGACGGGGCCACGCATTACATCTTCGCCCGGCACGCGTTTCAGCAGCCGATCTTCTTTGTGGATATCTGGGGCCGGCCGCTGTGCACGGCGCTGTTCGCCGTCCCAGCAAGCCTGGGCGGATTGATCGCGGTGCGGTTCACCAGCCTGCTGGCCGCCATCGGGTGCGCGCTCGTCGCCGCCCAAATCGCCCGGGGGCAGGGATATCCGCGCCCGGTGCTGGCGCTGATTTTCACTCTCGGCCAACCCCTGCTCTTTCTGCACTCCTTTTCGGAATTGACCGAATTGCCGTTCGCGCTGGTTCTGGGTTTGGCGTTCATCGGCTATCAACGCCGGCGATGGTGGGCCATGGCCGTTCTGGCCGCGATCGCCCCGCTCGGCCGGCCGGAGGGATTCGTCTTCCTCTTCCTGGCCGCCGTCGCGCTGGTCGCGCATCGGAAATGGCTGCCGCTGCTGATTCTCCCCGCGGGCCTGATCGCTTGGAGCATCGCGGGGCACCATCTGGTCGGCCCCGCCGACCGTCCCTGGTGGCGTTGGCTGATCGATCACTGGCCGTACGAACAGGGCAGCGAATACCCTCGCGGCCCGATCGTTTATTTCCTGGCAACCCTTCCGGTCGTGGTTGGGCCCTTCGCGTTTGCGGCCATGTGGATCGGAATGTGGCAAAGCCTCCGTTCGGCCAGGCCGGCGGCGGGATTGCAGGAACATCGGACGCGCGTTGATTTTCTCATCGCCGCGTTGCCGCTGGCGGTCCTGATCGGCCACAGCCTGCTGCACTGGCTGGGGAAACTTTCCAGCAGCGGATCGCCGCGATATTTGCTGATCGTCGCCCCGTTGTGGGGATGCCTGAGCGCGCGCGGATGGGAATGGGCCTTTTCGCGATTTTCTTGGCCCCGCCCGATTTCCTGGGCCGCCCTGGCCGTCGTGACGCCGGGGTTGGTGAACTGCGGTTATCCATTTTTGCCCGTGAAACAATCCGCCAACTGGAGCCAGGCCCAGAAGCTTGTCCAATGGTATGAGCATAGCCGGCTGAGGAGCCGCTATCCTCGGGTCATGACGAACCATCCGGGGATATTCTTTTACCTGAACGCCAGCCCATGGGATCGCGCTCGGGTTGAGCCATGGTCGCCGGATGCGATCGATCATCCGCCGGCCGGCGTTCTGTTGCTTTGGGACCGGGAGTTCTGCACACAAAATGCCGACCCGAAACTGGTCGCGCCGCTACAGCGGGTGCAGCAAGCGGGCTGGCTCGACGACCCAAGCTCCACGAGCCTATCCGATGCGAACAACCCCGATGTCCCGCCGAACCAACTGCGATTCGATAAGTCGGATGTGTGGGAGATATTGCGAAGTCCGTTGGATGCTACTTCTGAGCGGAAGGCGAAGCCTCCGCGGCCGCCGCCACGGACGCCCTGAAGGCCGGCTCGATTTGCGCGGCCACGGCGGTGCGGTTGAGCAGCCGGGTGGTTGCCGGCCAAACCGTCCCCAGCCATAGCACCGCCACCATCGACACTCCCACCGCCGCCAGCGCCGGCAGCGGATGATGGATCGGCGTTTGCCGTCGCGGCTGCTGGAGGAATTTCGGTCCCGGCGTCTCGGAACCCAGGAACAACGCCCCGACGATCCGAAGGTAATACCCCGCGCTGATCGCGGCGTTGACCACCAGGATCACCACCAGCCAGGTCAGGTTCGCTTTCCATGCCGGCAGGATCAGCACCAATTTCCCGATGAACCCGACCGTCAGCGGCAGGCCGATCAGGCTGAAGCAACTGACGGCCATCGCCAGGCCAAGCAGCGTGTGCTCGCGCCCCAGGCCGGCGAGATCGTCGAAGGTCTCGGCGCTGGTGGCCGGTTGATTGGATCGGCCGGGGAGCAGGATCAGCACGCCGAAGGCGGCGACGTTCATCACTCCGTAGGCCGTCAGATAAAACAGCACGCCCTGCAAGGCGGACATCTGAATATCGTAATTGCTGGTGCTGAGCAGTGCGGTGACGCCGACGAGCATGTATCCGCTGTGGGCGATGGAGCTGTACGCCAGCACGCGCTTGACGTTGATCTGCACGAGTCCGAGCACGTTCCCGACCGTCATCGTCAGCACCGCCAGCACCCACAAAAGCCTGACGATCTGCGGCGCGACGTGCCAGGTCCCGCCGCTCACCGCGAACAGGACTTTGAGCAACGCCGTGAACCCGCTGATTTTGGGAACGAAGCTGAGGAACGCGGTGACCGGCGTGGCCGCGCCCTGATAGACGTCGCCGGCGTAGAAGTGGAGCGGAACGACCGCCATCTTGAACGCAAAGCCGGCGACGAGCATTACCACGGCCAGGATTTGCCAGGAGGAAAGCCCGATGAGCGGCGCCGCGCGCTCGGCGATCAGGTCGAGCCGGGTGGTGCCGGTGGTTCCATAGAGGTAGCTGAAGCCGAAGAGCATCAACGCCGCCGCCATCGCGCCCAGGAAGAAGTATTTCACGCCGGCTTCCTGCGCCACCGCCAGCGGCCGGGAGATGACCACCATGATGTACGTTGGAATGCTGGCCAATTCGATCCCCAGGAACAGCAGAATGATGTCGTTGGCGCCGGCGACGATGAAGATGCCGGCGATCGACAGGAGCATCAGCCCAAAGAACTCGCCGGCCTCCTGTCCGAAATGGTGCGCCGGCCCGCCGGTGCCTTCGCGGTCGCTGGGCCAGGCCAGCAACACCAGCAGCACGCCCATCCCGGCGGAAAGGAGCTTGACGTATCTGGCGAATTCGTAAACCCGGACGGTATTCCAGCGCAGATCGAATCGCGGCGCGTTGCCGGAAATCATCGAAAGCTGGGATATCCCCGCGATGAGCAGTGCGATGATCGCCAGCACCGGCGCCGCGCGGCGCGTCGCGGATTTCATCGACACGCCCATCAGCAGCAGCACGCACGCCGCCGTGCAAAGCACCAACTCCGGAAACATGGCTCCAAGCAATTCGCTCATGGCTTCATCACCAGAGTTTCTTCCGGTTTGGCGTTAACCGAGGGCGCCTCTTCTTCCCCTCCCCTTGTACTCAGGGGGAGGGTCAGGGTGGGGGTTTTGTGGGCCAATCGACTTTCGACGGTGGAGATCGGTTGTCGCATCCTATCGAAGGGATCGTTCATCGATCGCAGCACGCCCGAGGGATAAACGCCCAGGAAAATCACCACCAGCGCCAGCGGAACCAGAATGGCGATCTCTCGCCTGCCGATGTCTGTCGGCAAGTGCGAATCGCCGTGCTCGCCATGAACCTCGGGCGTTTTCAGCGGCCCGAAGATGACGCGCGCCACCATGTGCAGCATGTAAACCGCGCCCAGGATAATTCCCAGTGCCGCGAATGCTCCGAAACCGATGCCCAGGTAGGGCGAAGTGAACGCGCCGAGGATGGTGAGGAATTCGCTGACGAATCCGTTGAGGCCGGGCAGGCCGATGCTGGCGAGGGTGAAAAAGACGAAGAAGAAGGCCATGATCGGCATTCGCCGCGCCAAGCCGGAAAGCTGATTGATGTCGCGGGTGTGATATCGGTCGTAGATCATGCCGACCACGAGGAACATCGCCCCGGTGCTCAGGCCGTGATTGATCATGTACAGGACGGAGCCTTCCAGGCCCCAGGTGTTCAGGGCGATCATGCCCAGGACGCAGAATCCCAGGTGCGAGACGGAGCTGTAGGCGACGAGCTTTTTGATGTCCTGCTGCACCCACGCGACCAGTGCGCCATAGATCACGCCGACGACGCAGATACAGCCGAGGAAATGGATCAAGCGTGGGAAAGCGACGGAATCGGCGGTGAGCAATCCGATGGGAACGGCCAGGCGGATCAGGCCGTAGGTGCCCAGTTTCAGCAAAACGCCGGCGAGGATGACGCTGCCGGCGGTGGGGGCTTCGGTGTGCGCCAGCGGCAGCCAGGTGTGCAGCGGAAACAGCGGCACCTTCACGGCGAATCCGGCCAGGAATGCCAGCAAGACCCAGTATCGCTGCTGGTCGGTGAGGGAAGTCCGGGCGTATTGGACGACGCCGGCGATGTCGAACGTCCCCGCGTGGTAGCCGAGATAAATGGCGGCGGCCAGTGTAAAAACCGACCCGGCGAAAGTGAACAGGAAGAACTTTCCGGCCGCCTCGCGGCGCTGCGGGCCGCCCCAGATTCCGATGATGAAGAACATCGGAACCAGCGTCAGCTCGAAGAACACGTAGAACACCAGCAGGTCCCGCGCGACGAACACCCCCAGCATCGCCGCCAGCAGCAGCAGCATCCACGAGTAATACTCCCGCGGCCGGTCCTGGATGCTTTCAAAGCTGGCGGCGATCGACAGCGGCATCAGCAGCGCCGTCAGCAGCACCAGCCAAAGCGAGATCGAATCAACCCCCAACGAAAACGATGCGTGGAAAGGCAAGGCCAGGTTGGCATTATCGAAGGAGAATTGAAATCCCGAATAATCGAAATGGAACTGGCAGGCGATGAGGATGGACACCAGCAGCGTGGCCAGGCTGATGAGCAGCGCCCACGCCCGCGCCGCCGCAATCGGCAACAGCGCGCCGATGATCGCGCCGGCGGCGGGAATCAGGAGGAGAATGATCAGCAATGGATTCATTTAGTGCATGAAAACAAAGAGCAAAATCGCCGCCAGGCCCAGAAGCATCGCCGCGCCGTAGCCCTGCAGGTAGCCGCGCTGCGTGGTGAATTTCAGCAGATACCCCACCAACTGGCAGATCCATCCCACCATGTTGACCAGCATGTCCACGATCCATCGATCGAAGCTGTAGAGGAATTCACCCAGCAGCCGCAGCGGCGTAACGATGAAGTCCTGATAGATTTCGTCCACCCAGTATTTGGCTTCCAGAATCCGCGTCAGGGGTTGGAGTTGCTCGGCAAGTTCGTCGCCGCGGGCGCGATCCTTTAGGTGCAGCACGAACGCCAATCCAATGCCCGCCAGCGAAATCAACCCGCTCACGATCATCAGCGTGCTGACGCTTTCGGATTCGGCGGATTGGCCCATCGACTTTGCCAGTTCCCTGGGCGGCGCGGGCAGGGCTTTTGCCATGTCGTACGCGGCGCTCAGAGACGGACTTTGACCGAGAAATGCACCGAGATGCGGAGCCGGGAAATTGATGTAGCCGGCCAAAACGGCCCCGATCGCCAACAGCACCAGCGGAGCGATCATGAGCATCGGCTCGTGATTGTGGTGTTCATGATCATGTCCATGCGAGTCGTGGGCTTCGGTAGGCGGCGGGGGGGGCACGGTGACCAACGGGCCTTCGAAAACCCGGAAATAAAGACGGAACGTGTAATATGCGGTCAAAAATGCCGTGAACAGCATCAGGGCGCCCAGGCCCCAATTACGGGCCAGCGCAGCGGCGACAATTTCGTCCTTGGAGTAAAACCCGCTGAAAAAGGGGCATCCCGCCAGCGCAAGGCAGCCGACGAGCATCAGCCAGCGAGTCTTCGGCAGAACGGCTTTCAGGCCGGACATTTTTCGCATGTCCAACTCGCCATACATCGCGTGCATGACAACGCCGGAACTGAGGAACAGCAGCGCTTTGAAAAATGCGTGGGTGACCAGGTGGAACATCCCGGCGACGGGGGCGAAGCATCCGACCGCGACGAACATGTACCCAAGCTGGCTGATCGTGCTGTAGGCGAAGACCCGTTTCAGGTCGAATTGCCGCAGGGCGATCGTGGCGGCCAGGAGCGCGGTGAACGCCCCGATGCACGCCACCGTCGTCATCGCCGCCCCATTGGAGACGAACAACGTCCCGCAGCGCGCGATCATATAAACGCCCGCGGTGACCATCGTGGCGGCGTGGATCAATGCCGACACCGGCGTCGGGCCTTCCATCGCATCGGGCAACCAGACGTACAGCGGAAACTGCGCCGACTTACCGAACGCGCCGAGCATCAGCAGGAACGGAATCCATTTCATCGCCGCCGGCGCCCACGCCGCGTTCACGCCCGGGATTTGCCTAAGTTGATCGATCGGCAGCGCCGCCAGTTCCAGCACACCGGGATGCGTCCCGGCGCCGGCGCCAAAATAGCTGACCGTCCCGAACGTCAGGAAAATCAGCATGATCCCCAGACCGAATCCAAAATCCCCGATGCGGTTGACCAGGAACGCCTTCTTGGCCGCCGCGACAGCCGAGGGCCTTTCGTAGTAGTAGCCGATCAGTAGGTACGAACAAAGCCCCACGCCCTCCCAGCCCAGGTAGAGCATGATGAAATTGTTCCCCATCACCAGGCAGGTCATCGAGAAGATGAACAGACCAAGATAGGCGAAGAAGCGGAAATATCCCGCTTCGCCCTTCATATATCCGGCGGCATAAACGGTGATCAGAAACCCGACGCCCGTCACCACGCAGAGCATGACCGCCGCGAGGGAATCAAGATAACATCCGGCCGTTGCCTTGAACGACCCGGCCTCTATCCAGATATACCAATCCACGGCAACGGAAAGCGGCTTGCCGTCGTGCCAAAGCCCCAGCATCCCGAACAGAAGCGACAGCGACATCACCGCGCTGGCCGCGACGCCGAGCCAGATCGGCCAATGAGACTGCCCGCGCAGGGTTTTGGCGCCGAAGAGCCCGGCGATCGCCGCGCCGATCAACGGCAGCAGCGGGATCAGATACGAATATTTGACGGCAAAAAGCGAGTCCATTCCCTTACCACAAGTGCGTTCTCACCACTTCAAATCCCGCCAGGCATCGGCGTCCAGCGTGTTCTTCTGCCTGAAAAGCAAAACCACCAGGCCCAGCGCCAGCGACGCCTCCGAGGCCGCGATCACCAGAACGAAAATCACAAACGCCTGACCCGCCAGATTGCCGTTGTACCGGCTGAAGGCGACCAGGTTGATGAGCACGCCCTGGAACATCAGTTCGGTGCACAGAAACATCACGATCAGGTTCCGCCGCGTGATGAAACCCACAAGCCCGATCACGAACATGATCGCCCCAACCGCCAGATAATGTTGCAACGCCAGAAATTGCATCATCAATGCTCCGGAAACGACTTTTGCTTGGGATTGGTCGTCCCATACACGGGAATGCTGTGCGGATCGTCGTTGACCGGCGTGGCCGTCGCCGAGATCGTCTCGGACGTCGGCTCAAACCGCTCGTCAATCCCGGAGACCTTGCGTCGGGCGATCACGATCGCGCCCACCATGCTGACCGTCAAAATCAGGCCGGCCAATTCCAGGTTCACCATCTGGTTTTGAAAGAGATATTGTCCGATCGATTGCGTCGAGCCATGAACCTCTTCCTCGGGCATGACCGTGGCGCCGGCGGGTTCGGGACTCGGCTGCGGAATCAGCTCCGCCTTGTCGAAAATCACAAATAGCAGCACCCCCATCATCGCGAATCCCACGCAGGCGGCGTGGAAAGGCTCGCGGCTGACGGTGTCGCACTCCGCCAACCCCGCCAGCGGAGAACGGTCGCCCGGATTCTGCGCCGACGCCGCCAGCATGATGACGAAAACGTACGTGATCAGAATCGCCCCGGCATAAATCAGCACCAGCGCCGCCGCCATGAACTCGGCATACAAAAGAATAAACAGCCCCGCGCTGGCAAGAACCGTCAGGACGAAATATAGGGCCGAGTAAACCGGCCGCGGATGCGTCACCACCCGCACCGCCCCGCACAGGGCTATCACCGAGAATATCCAAAAGTACGGCCCGATGTCCGATTTGGCCGGACCGGCCGTGAATCGCAAAACGATCAGCCCCAGCACCAGCCCCGCAACCGCCAGCAGCACCCCGCCGAGCTTGGGAGATTGCCTGGGACCCGGCAGCAACAGGACCGTCGCCACGCCCCCGGCCGCGCAAAGCAGAAGGATGACCATCGGCTCGATGAGGTAATTCGTCGATCCGGTGTCAGCCACCGCCTGCAAAGTAGAAACAGCGCCGAGCATTGGAAACAAGGCCGCAGAGTCTAAGAACGGCCCAATTCGTTTGCAAGGGAGACCGTTATGGATTTCACAGACCTTGCGCCAATCGCGTACCATCTGCCCGTCATGCCGAGATCTGCCTTGCGCATTCTTATCGCCGCCCTTGGCAGCCACGGCGATGTTCACCCCTTCCTCGCCCTGGGCCAAACCCTCCGCCGGCGCGGCCACGATGTCCGAATCATCGCTCCGGCCATGTACCAACCGCTGGCCAACTCGCTCGGACTGCAATTTGTCCCCGTTGGAACCGTGGAGTTATTTGAACGTCACGCCTCGAGACCCGAGCTTTGGCGCCCCGTTCGGGGGTTCCAGGTCCTGGCCCAGAGCGTCGCCGAACTGCTCGAGCCGTACTACCAGGCCATCGTGCAGAATCACCAAAGCGGAGCGACGGTCTTGGTTTTGTCCTCGCTGGTGTTGGCTGGGCGCGTGGCCCAGGAGGTCTTGGGAATCCCCGCGGTGAGCGTACATCTTTCTCCGGCCATCCTCCGCAGCGTCCAAAGCCCCGCAAAAACTCCCCCGTTGCCGGTGTCGGCCCGCCTGCCAAGATGCTGGAACCGCTTGGTTTATTCGGTCGTTGATGCGCTGGTGATGGATCGCGCCCTGGCGGGGCCGCTGAACGATTTTCGCCGCTCGCTGGGGTTGCCGCCGGTCACGCGAATCTTCAACGCCTGGGTTCATTCCCCCGATCGAGTGATCGGATTGTTTCCCGATTGGTTCGCCCCCCAGCCCCAGGACTGGCCCCGGCAAACGGTCCTCACCGGCTTCCCGCTTTACGATGAGTCCGACGTCACCGGCGTCGATCCGGCCATCGAGCATTTCCTGATTGACGGACCCGCCCCCATCGCCTTCACGCCGGGAAGTGCGATGCGGCATGGCGAGCGATTCTTCGCCGAGGCCGTCCGAACGTGCCGGGTTCTCGGTTGTCGCGGAGTGCTTTTATCGCGCCACGCCCAGCACGTGCCGGCAAATCTTCCCCCGGAAGTTCGCCACATCGATTACGTGCCGTTCAGCCGCCTGCTTCCGCATTGCGCCGCCCTGGTCCATCACGGCGGCATCGGCACCGCCGCGCAGGCCCTGGCCGCCGGCATCCCTCAATTGGTCGTCCCCATGGCTCACGATCAGCCCGACAACGCCGCGAGATTGAAACGCCTCGGCGTCGCCGAGGTCCTGCCCGCTCGACAATTTCGGGCCGCTCGAGCCGCCGCCGCTTTGAAACTCGCCATGGACGAATCCCATCGCGCTGCGTGTTTTTCGATTAAGCAGCGCCTGGCCACCGAGAATCCGCTGGCAAAAACCGCTGAGATCATCGAAGAAACTTTTGCCGGAAAGGCGCTTTGACTTCCAAGAACTTCTAAACCCTGCGGCACCGCCCAAGGTCCACGCGCGATCCGCTGAAGCGAACGCCTTCCTCTTCCAACAATCGCTTTTTGGCGGCCAGACCTTTGGCGTATCCGGTCAGCCGGCCATCGCTGCCGACGACGCGATGGCACGGAACCCCGGGGGCATACGGGTTGCGGTGCAACGCCTGGCCAACCGCTCGATACCCCGTGCTTTTCAGGCTCCGGGCCAGATCGGCGTATGTGACCACGCTGCCGCGCGGGATTCTCGCAGTTACCGCCCAGACCTTCTGCGCGAACGACATCCCGGGCACGATCCGTCCCCGGCGAATCTGCGTTTCCAACTCGGCCGTCGAATCCGTCATTTTGCCTCCTGTATGATTTCAAGGTACGCTATCCCAATCGGCGGCTATTCGCGTTAACGAATACGTCAAGCCATCCGAGCCTTGCCAATGAGTACGATTCCGCTTCGATCCGACGACGTCAAGGCCAACACGCCTGGCTCGCAATCCGCGCCGCCCATCGCGTCGCAAATTCCCATCGGCCGGCTCTCGCGATTATACGACAGGATCGAAGCTTTCGTCAGCCGGCTTTCCGTCCGCGACAACTTCTGGCATCGCGTCTGCTCGCTCATCTGGCTGCCCTACGCGTTTTTCAGCGGCATCAAGCTCACCGCCATCACCGCCGAAACCTACGCCGCCATCCTTCCCTTCCGCCGCTTCAACCGCAACTGGTATCGCGCCATGGCCGGCGGCGCCCTGCTGGCCAACTGCGAAATCGCCGGCGGGATGTACGTCTTCGGCATCTGCGGCGGCGATTTCACCGTCGTCTGCAAACACATCGAGTACGCCTTCCTCCGTCCCTGTTTCGGCCCGGCCGTCTACCGAATGACCCCGCGCGAAAACGTCCGGCAACTGCGCGGCGCCGCTGAGGAATTCAACGTCACCCTCGATATCGAAGTGCTCCAGCAGGTCTCGACAATCGGCGAACGCGACAAGCGAGTCGGCAAATGCCAGGTCACTTTCCACGTCACTCCCAAGATTCAGCACAAGATCAAGAACGCCCGCAAAAAGGCGCTCGCCGACCAAATTTGATCCGCGTGACCGAAACCGATTCAACCGCCCTGACAAGCGCCGGCCATAGCGAAGGGCATGCCCTCGCCGTGGCCGGCTGGGCCATCTATCTGGCCATGTCCTGGACTTGGTGCATCGGCATGTTTCTGCCGGTGCTGCTCATGCGCGAGCTTGGCATCGGCGGGGTCATCACCTTTGCCATACCCAACATCGTCGGGGCGGCCGCGATGGGATGGGTCATCCGCGATGCCAACCAAAGCCGGCGGATCATCGGCGAGCATCGCCCCGCCTTGGTCTGGTATTCCCTGATAACGATCGTTTACCACGCCTTTTTCGCGGCCTGGCTGATCCGCCGAATCGCCGGCCCCAACGCCGGCGCCGCCGTCGCCGCGACGTTCCTGGTCTTCTGGCTCATCCTCCATTGGAAAAACGGCGGCCAATTCCTCGCCGCTTCACTCGCCCTGGCCGTCTCCCTGGCGGCAATCGCCTGGGGATTTTGGCGCGGTGATCTGCCCTACCTTGCCCACCCCGTCGAAGCCGCTCGCCTCGATCCGATTAACAATCTCTGGCTCACCCCGGCGTGGATGCTCGGATTCCTCTGTTGCCCATACCTGGACCTCACCTTTCACGCGGCCAGGCAGGCCCTTTCCCGCACTCCGGCCCGAGCCGCCTTCACGTTCGGATTCGCCATCATCTTTCCCCTGATGCTGGCAATAACCGTCGCCTACAGCGGCTGGCTGGCCGTCGGCTTCGACCGGGCGCGCTATCCGCAATTGGCCCTCATTCTCTGTGCCCACCTGATCGTCCAAAGCTGCCTCACCGTTGCCCTGCACGTCCGGCAAATCCCCCGCGTCCAGCAACGAGCCTCGATCCGGCAATTCCTGGCATTCATGACGATTCTGATCCTCGCCGTCCTGCTCGGCGTCTTGGATCGCCCCCAGTTTCGCTACAACGGACTCGACTTGGGCGAGATCATCTACCGCGTATTCCTGGGATTCTACGGCCTGGTTTTCCCCGTCTATGTCTGGCTCAGGATGTGCCAACCCCGCCGCTCGCTGCTTCGCGTTGGCACCGTAATCCTGATCGCCGCCCCCCTATATTGGCTCGCCTTCGCCGACGAACGAATGGGCTTCATTGTCCCCGGCGTCCTGATCGTCGTCCTGGCAAAATTCCTGCCCGATGCCGCGAAGAAGCCGGCGTAGAACCCCCGCCCAGCGGCCGAGGCGAACGGTCTGGATGCCACGGGACGGCGTTTTACACATTTGACACTTTTCGATTTAGTTCAGCGTTAGCCAACCATACGGTACCCGCAACCCATTTGGATGAATGGGCTTATCAACGAGCGTCGGTCATATCTGAATCATGCTGTGTTAAAAGTGTCAAAGTGATCTGTCTTGAATTTGCTGGTCAATAGCCTCTTCGTCGAAAGGTACGTTTGCCAGCCCCGAGAAGAACGGCAACGGCGGCGCAAGTCAGATGCCGTGATTGGACCCGTCCAACTTTTTATTTCTCAAGGGGATCGCCCGGTGTGGAGGCGCGGGTGGTCATTTTGCCGGTACATTAGCAGGATGAAAATGCCGAACTTCGGGTCATGGACGCCTTGGGCCGCTCGTTTCGATGTTAAAGGTCGCGAGTGTCCTGGCGTGTATTTGATGGGGCGATTTGATTCGACACCGCCAAGTATCGTCGAGCCAATTTCCGCGAGGGTGATTTACATCGGTGAGACCTGTCAGCAGAGCTTGACCAAGCGATGGTATCAGTTTCATCGGTCTGCATTTGAGCGAAAGGGAGGCCACTCAGGTGGCTTGACGTTTTGCGATCTACACCGGAATGCCGCGGGGGGTGCGACGGTTCCCTGGCTCTACGTGACAGCGTTGCCAGTGAAAGGAAATGAGCCGAGGCGCTCTGCTTACATCCGGTTCATAGAGCGGTGGCTGTTATTGCAGTATGTGGAAAAATTTGGAGTGCTTCCGCCGTGCAACTCAAAGTAGCGACGGGTTACGCGGCCTGGATTAAGGCTAGGGTGAGTGGATTGTATGAGGGCCCGGGTTGCTCATCGACCGATCGCCCGGTGGTGCCGCTGCCTCCAGTTGCGCAAACGGCGAGTAGAATCGATCCAGATTGTCGTCGATCTCAGCTATCAGGACGCCGCCCCCTTCAGGCGATGAAGCTGTTCCCCGATCTTCATTCCCTTCAGCGGAACCGTTACCGAGAACCCACGCGCTCGCAGGAAAGGCTCGATGTCTTGCCGGTAGCGCAAGCCTGCCAGGAGGATCACCTCGGCACCCGGCGGGAGGAGTTCGAGCAATTGCTTCTGTACGCCATCCGCCCATATGAGACGGTCACTCTTGCTCATTTTGTTGAGAGTGCGTTCGTAGGGCGCAACGATCTGGTCTGGGTACAGGACGCCGTACTCCGCAGATAGGATGTACCAAGCATCGCTGTGGGTTTCAGCATATCGCCGCAGACCCCGAAATAGTGGAGACGGGTAGAGATCGCAGGCTGGCGAGGGTGATCCTCGCTTTTGCTTCACGCGGGAAACCAGAGCTATCCGTGTTGCCATCTGGCACCTTCGCTCCTATCGCCTAACGACCCAACTCAAAAGCTGAGTATAATCGGGCAGCAAGGAAGGCGGCAAATCGCAAAGAGCCGCGGGGAAAGGGCCATCCTGGCGCAGGGGTCATAAGCCATATCGTTTCCGTCGGCTATGACGGCATTCCGACAAGCAGGGGAACCTTTCATCGGAGCCAATAAGCTCAAATCAGGACATCACCAAGAACTGGCCCCCAAAAATGCCTTGGCAGAACGCGGGAACAAGTTATCATCATTATGGCTGGTGGCTGGCCAGGGTGGTGGACGATAGGTCAAATGGGAAATCCGGACTGAGGTGAGGCGAGCTTGGAAAGTCACCGGCGAAGCGAAAGGCGATCGATCATGATCGCGGCGGAACAGCGAAAGCATCTTGAGGAATTGCGGTCGCGGGTGGCCTGCCGGAAGAAATTCGTCTGCATTGATTCGGCCCTGACGGAGCTGTGCGAGGGGCATTATCACGGCGACATTGACGTCATGGAATGTCTGGACCCGAGCCAGCCGCCCTGCAATTTGTCGAGCATGTCCGGGTGCATGCGGGTCTGCAACTGCCCGCTGCGAAAATACATCGCACAACACTTCAGCGATTGGGCGGCCGAGAGCACGTGGATGTTAGGTCCGACGCGGGAGAATTGAGTTGGATTATTCACCGCGAGGGCTGCCCAGCGCGGCATGGCCGCAACGATAAAATCTTACCGCGAAGACGCGAAGGGGGTCCCGGCGATTAGACGCCGGGTCCCGCGAAGTTGCGCGGAGAATTATCAATCTGACTTCGCGCAACTTCGCGACCTTCGCGCCTTCGCGGTGAAACTTTTTGGGTTGCGCGCAGCAAGCGCTGTGCGTCGCGGTGAAAAATCCGAGTTAGACCTCTTTCATTTCACGCTGCGGTGGGTTCTGGATCGTCTTCGGTTTGGCGGACATTGGTTTGGGGGAATTCGCAGGTGACGGTAGTGCCGGCGCCGACGGCGGATTGGAGGCGGACGGTGCCGCCCAGGGCGTGGACGGCGTGCTTGACGATCGCCAGGCCCAGGCCCGTGCCGCGTCCGGCGCTGCCGCTGCGGGCGGCATCCACCTGGTAAAACCGCTCGAAAACGCGCTCGATGTGCTCGGGTGCGATGCCGATTCCGGTGTCGGCGACGGTGAGGGTCACGTTTCCGCCGGCGGAACTGGCGGCAGGGGGCGATTGCTGAAACGACACGGTGACTCGGCCGCCGCCGGGAGTGAACTTGATGCTGTTTTCCACGAGGTTTTTCAGCACCAGATAGACCAGCCGGGTGTCGGTGCGAAATTCGCTGGCGGC
>JBEKXM010000006.1:0-21385 GCA_049512115.1 Tepidisphaeraceae bacterium
GCGGCGACGTGTTCGCCCGGGCCTACGTCCGATGGCTGGAAGTGCAGCATTCCATCGACTTCATCCGCGAGCAGCTCCGTGCTCTGCCCTCGGGGGCCGTGCGTGGCGACGTCAAGCCGCCCTGCCCCAACCAGCTTGCCGTCTCGCTGATCGAGGGTTGGCGCGGCGAGCTTTGTCATGTCGCACTGACCGACAGCAGCGGCAGGTTTGAGCGCTACAAGGTCGTTGATCCCTCGTTCCACAATTGGACCGGACTGGCCTACGCCCTGCGCAACCAGCAGATTTCGGATTTCCCCCTGTGTAATAAGAGCTTCAACCTGTCCTACTGCGGGCATGACCTGTGAAGCAATGAGAGGATCTGTTAGATGTTCAATACGTTGTTAGCCCGGCTTCACCAGGGCCACCGGACGATCGAATACCCCGACGCCCCGCCGCCGCCTCTGCCCCAGCGTTTTCGCGGCCGCCCGGCAATCGACGCTTCGAAGTGTCCCGAGGGTTGCGCCCTCTGTGCCGAGGCCTGTCCAACTCAGGCGATTGCCATTTCCGATAAGCCGCGGATCGATCTCGGCCGCTGCCTGTTTTGCGCGGACTGCATGAATGCCTGCCCGGCCGGCGCCATTCGCTACACCCGCGAATATCGCCTCTCCGTCCGCCAGCGCGAAGACCTCGTCGTTGATTCCGACCGCGAAATGAAACTCGCATCCGCATTGGACGAAAAACTCAAACGGCTCTTTGGCCGATCCCTGAAACTTCGCCAGGTCAGCGCCGGCGGCTGCAATGGCTGTGAGTCGGACGTCAACGTGCTCGGCACGGTCGGCTGGGACCTGGGCCGGTTTGGCATTCAGTTCGTCGCATCCCCTCGTCACGCCGACGGCTTGCTTATCACCGGAGCCCTCTCCCAGAACATGCACCTGGCGCTGAGCAAGACCTACGACGCCGTTCCCACGCCGAAGATCGTCATCGCCGTAGGCGCGTGCGCCATCTCCGGCGGCCCCTACGCCGGACACCCGGAGGTCCAAAACGGCGCCGCCGCGGCCGTACCAATTGACCTGTTCATCCCCGGTTGCCCACCGCATCCGCTGACCATCCTGGATGGCCTGCTTCGCCTGCTCGGCAAGATTGAGGAAGGGAAAAATTTGACGCCCGATTCCACCATCGCCGAATGAAATGATGAGCCTATCACGCCGCGATTCGTAGCGTTTCAAGCATCCCGCGCAGCGTCTTCTCGATCGCGTGCACAATTTCCTTGTCGTTCAGACCTGACAACTCCATCGCCGGCCCATACGACAGGCGGATTTTCCTCGGCTGAAAGATGCTTTGGTCCATCGGCCATGCTTGATATGAGCCGTCAATGATGACGGGAATGACCGGCACCTTCACCCGGCGCAGGATCAGGCTCACGCCGCGTTCGATCGGCAATAGTTCGCCGTTGTTCGTCCTCGAGCCTTCGGGAAAAATGATCAGCGCCCTCCCCGCCTCCAAGCGGGCGATCGTCTCCCGGATCGCCCCCACATCCCCGGCGCCCTGACGCACCGGAAAGCTGTTCAGCCACCGCAGCAGCCGCGCAAAATGCCGATTCTCGAACAGTTCGGACTTGGCGATGTAATTCAGCGGCCGTCCCAGCCGCACCCCCACCAGAACCGGATCGAGATAGCTTTGGTGGTTGGCGACGAGCAAAACGCCCCCCTGCCGCGGAACGTGCTTCTGGCCATAAACTTTAAGATCAAAACAGCAAGTCGTGATGATTCGGCAAAACACCTGGGCGAATTTCCAGGCGACCGATGGCTCCTCCCCGTTACCGAACCTCAGCCCGCTTGTTCGATTCGCGGGTATGGGATGTATTGTTCGGACGAAATCCTTCCAGGGAAGCGTGCAATGAATACTAGTCACGATTCGCTGGGATTGCGCCTTGCCCAGGAATATTCCGGCAATCCTGGGGCGCACAACGGCCTTTCGGCCCATGCAGGCCACGATTCCCCCCGGTGGATATTCCCGGATTTCCGATTTTTTTGGATTACGCCGGCCTTGGTGAACGATATAATGACACACGGCCCTCCCCGAAGGGAGTCAGCCCTGACCCCTTTCAGTTCTCCACTGATTCGCGCGGTTTAATAAGTTGACGCCCAGAAAAAAATCCCACGGTCCGCCTTGCGGACATGGATCGGAGCAAGTCCTTTATGAGCAATCCCACTACAGCAACAACCGAAGCGCCAATTAACGCAATATCCGATGACCGTCACGCGCCGAAGCTTAAATTCAACGGCAGCGACCGTTTTCTACGCGAACTGCGCCGGCGGGTGGACGCCTATTTCGAGCGCACCGGCCGCCCCCGCCGCGATTGCCCCCAAATGTACTTCAAAACCGCCACCATCCTGGCATGGTTTTTCTCCGCGTACATCCTGCTCGTGTTTGTCTGCACAAGCTGGTGGATCGTTCTCCCATTGGCCGTCGTGCTCGGGCTTTCGATGGCCGCCATTGGTTTCAATATCCAACACGACGGCGGCCACAGGGCCTATTCCGAGCGCCCGTGGATCAACAAGGTCATGGCCCTGACCCTCGACCTGATGGGCGGCAGCTCCTATCTCTGGGACTGGAAGCACAATTCCATTCACCACACCTATCCCAACATCAATGGGCAGGACGACGATATCAACATCGGCTACCTTGGCCGACTTTCGCCCCAACAACGCCGATTCTGGTTCCATCGTCTTCAAGGCATTTACATGTGGCTGCTTTACGGCTTCCTGGCCATCAAGTGGCACCTCATCGACGATTTCTACCAGATCAGCACGGGCCACATCGGCGGCCACAAAATCCCCCGGCCCAAGGGCAAGGACCTGGTGATCTTCATCGCCGGCAAGGTGACCTTTTTCTCCCTGGCATTTGTCGTCCCCATGCTGCTACATCCGTGGTGGGCGGTCCTTGGCGTCTACGCGATCGCCGCCTTCGTCAGCGGCGTCGTCCTCAGCATCGTCTTTCAACTCGCCCATTGCGTCGGCGAAGCCGACTTCCCCGTGCCCGTCCCCATTCCCGGCGGCGGCGAGCGGATTCAAAACGAATGGGCCATCCACCAGGTTCAGACCACCGTCGATTTTGCCCGCGGCAATCGCGTCCTCTGCTGGTTCCTCGGCGGACTCAATTTCCAGATCGAGCATCATCTCTTCCACAAGATCTGCCACGTTCACTACCCCGCTCTGTCTAAGGTGGTCGAGGAAGTCTGCAAGGAATTTGGCATCACCTACTCCGAGCACAAAACATTTTTCTCCGCCGTCGCTTCTCATTTCCGCTGGCTGGTCCTAATGGGACGCCCGACCGTTTCGCCCGATCAGATGCCCGCGACATGAGCGGATTTTCCCCGAACGCCCACGGCGCCGCCGTGGGGCTTCTAAACCGGCGGCTTGACGCCCCCCGCCCGCGCTCGTTGCAACACGAAGTCCCATTCGGCATCGGTGGTCTTGGGAATGAACACAACCCGTCGGATGAGCCTTCGGGTTGCGCGGTCCAGCCCGCGGCAGCAGGCCAAAGATAGAGCAGCACCACTCAAGTCATTGACCAGCAAATGGAAGATTACCGAGATCATTTCCGGCGGAACGTCGAAGTGGACCGCATTCTCCGCGATCAGTTGGGCGTACGCGATCGTCGCCAGACATTGCCCGATGGACAATTCGATCGACGTGCCCATTGCGTGGCTTGGCGGGTGACTTCGCACCCAGACGCTGAAGGCTTTGCTTTGCCGCGCGAATAACCGCACGTTTGCAACGGATTTCAGCGGTGCGTACGCACTCAGAAAATCGCCGAACGCGACCGTGTTGATCACAACGGCGCGAGCTTCAAATAAATAAGTATTCTCCTCCGCTGCGGCGCCGCCGGCGATCAACGATTTGGGAGCGGCCAGGCGCGGATCGAAATCGCCGAAATATTTTCCCGCGAATTGGGCGGCCAGGCCAAGATTGACGTGCATGCTCCCTTCCAGGCCCGGAATAAGTTGCACGTCCCGCAGGGCCATCTCGAAATACGTGTCCGCTTCGAACCCTTTCGCTCCCACGCATTCGCAGAGCAACGCCATGACTTTCACGCCCTCGGTGCTTACCTTTGCCTTTTGCACCGCTGCGAAGAGCTGATACCTTCGATCGGCCGCGCTGCTGGATTGGACGTAATCCAACGCCCGGTACGCGTACAGCTTCATCGCGGTCAATCGCGCGTACGCCTGGGCCACGGCCGAACCGATATGCGGCATGTCGATGACCGGCTTGCCGTAAAGCACCCGTTGAGTCACGTGGGTAATTGCTTCTTCAAACGCCCGCTCGCAGATGCCGATCGATCCGAAGCCGAGGAAGAATTTCCCGAGCGTCACCGTTCCCAGCACCGCATCCCACGCGTCGCGACCTTCGGCGATGAGGTCGCCTTCCGGCAACTCGTGGTTTTTGACTTCGAACTCGCCGACAAACGCCGCTCGGATTCCCAGCGTTTGGATTTTTCGAACCGGGCCAAATCCCTTCGACTCACCCGTGCGCAGGACAAACATCACGGGCGGCGCTCGTTTGCCCCGGCCGGCCCGCCCTCGATCTTCCATTCGCGCCAGCATGGAGATCAACGCCGCCGCGTTGGCATTGCCGATGTAGTATTTCCCCCCGTTGGCCAGCAGACGGCCCGGACCGATTCTCTCGACCGTGAATTCGTTGGCAATCAGGTCCGAGCCGTGGTTCTTCTCCGACACGCCGAAGGCCAGCAATGCTCCCGACTCCAGCGCCGCGACCGCCTCGCGCTTCAAATCACTATTCTTGCCCATCAGGATCGAAAACAATCCCAGGAACGTGACCTGGAGACTGTATCCGTGGCCCGGACTGAAATAGGCGAACACTTCAAGCAACCGCGTGAGTCTGAGCAAATCGAACTTATACCCCAGGGTGGAATATGCTTGAGGCGAAAGCACCGATGCGTACAGGTGATGCGCGGCCTGATACGCGATCCAATCCTCGCACCACTGTTCGCCCCGATCCTCCGCTTTGATCGCCGCCAGGCCTTTCCGCTCGAAGAATTCCGCGAGTTTTTTGATCGAGGGATCGCTGAGATAGATCTCCGTTGCGCCGGATTGCCGCCTGTCTGAAAAGGCCAGTGGATAGATGGATTCGGTCTTGACGATGGCAAAATTGTCCGCCGGATCGACTCGCATCGCAAGCAACCCCGCCAAAAAGCAGTGGTTCAATTTCAATCCCGAAAGCCCACGGATGGCAATCCGCGGGTTCTTTCGGCCGTAGAAAACTCCCAATTGACCCACTGCCCGCCAAAAGGTGCGTTATCATTACCGCCATCATCGATCATAATGTGAACGTCAACACGGAAGTCACATGAAGATGCGAGCCATGCTGCTGAGGACCCCGGCGTCGATTGATTCTTCGCCGCTTGATTTGCGCGAACTTGACGCGCCCGAGCCCAAGCCCGGCGAAATCCGCCTTCGCGTGCTGGCCTGCGGAATCTGCCGCACGGACCTGCATGTGGTCGAGGGCGAACTGCCGCCTCGCAAGAACCCCATCATTCCAGGGCATCAGGTGGTAGGCGTCGTTGATCGGCTCGGCGCTGGCGCGGCTAGGTTCAAGATCGGAGATCGCGCCGGCATCGCCTGGCTGCGCTCGACCTGCGGCCAATGCCCCTACTGCCGCAACGCCAGCGAGAACCTGTGCCCCAACGCCCGGTTCACGGGTTATGACGAGGACGGCGGCTACGCCGAGTATGCCGTCGTGCCGCAGGACTTCGCCTATCTCGTGCCCGCGTCGCTCGATCCCGTCGAGGTTGCCCCCCTGCTGTGCGCCGGGATTATCGGATACCGGGCTTTGAAACGCGCCGAGATGCGCCCCGGTTGCCGGCTGGGCCTTTATGGGTTCGGCTCATCGGCAAGCATAGCAATACAAATCGCCCGGCATTTCGGCTGCGCCGTCTTCGTGATGACGCGCGACGAGAAACACCAGCGCCTGGCTCGGGAACTCGGCGCCGCCTGGGCCGGCAGCGCCGATGCTCGCCCCCCTGAACCGCTCGACTCCGCCGTGCTGTTTGCCCCCGTCGGCGACCTGGTCTTGCCGGCACTGGAGGCTCTGGACCGTGGCGGCACACTTGCCGTCGCCGGCATTCACCTCACCGATATCCCCGCGATGAATTACCAGCGCCACTTGTTTTACGAGAAAAACCTGACAAGCGTGACCGCCAACACCCGCGCCGACGGTGAAGAACTACTGCGCCTGGCGGCCGAGGTCCCGTTGAAGCCGCAAACGACGCGCTTCCCCCTCGCCGATGCCAACCGCGCCCTGCAACTTTTGAAGCACGACGGAATCAGCGGGTCCGGCGTGCTGGAAGTCGCCATAGCCTCCGAATCCGACTCGCGCCGAGCGTAAATCCGCGGATTGATTGCCGGGCGAACCGCCGGCCAATTTCACTCCCGAAAGCCCACGGATAGCCATCCGTGGGTTCTCTTTGTCCGTAGAAGATTCCAACTCGACCCACCGCCGCCTGGCGACACCCCAATTTTCACCCATTGAAATCATACACGCGAATGCGCTCCCAATTTGCCTTGTTGCGTGTGATGAATTCCAGGTGCAGCGGGTGTTTCTGATACGCCTCGTGGGCCGCTCTGTCCGGCAATACGACGGCCAGACCCACGGAATAGGAGTTGTCCACCACATCCCGCTGCGTCCCGGCCGGCTCGCCCGCCCACAGCCGCTCCACACCGGGAATCCCTCCGAGCAGCGAGCGGCAATCCGTTATCAGTTTTTCCTTCGCCGCTTCCCCAGCCCCTGGTTTCAGCCAGAAATAGACATGATGAATGAACATGGCATTCCCTATTACACCATCAATTGCAGCATTTCCAATTCACCGCACGCGCCGGCAGCCCCGGGCGCGCGTCACTTGTTGTAAAGAATTTCCCCTCCCCTTGTACTCAGGTTTTCGATTCAAGACGATTTTTTGGAATCGCGGACGACGCGGTAGATGGTGATACCCGCGAGAAGTGCAACCTGGCCCAGCAAATCGCCGGCGATGCCCCATCCGAACACGAACCATGTGATGCAAAAAACCGCCACTGACATGCCGGCCCACAGGATGCCGGAAGTGTTTTCGATGTCGGCGGCCTTGTAATAGGCGGCGGCGCAACAAAGCAGGACGACAAATGGTAATGAGTAAAGCATTCCCATGGGCTTTCGATCCAACCTAAACCCTATGCCAACCCTGCCAGATCTGGATTCGGTCACTCTAACAGGAGAATCATAAACACAAGAGCTTCGTGCAGCGCACCCGCCGCCCGGCCATCTCGTTCTTCCAATGGAACCGCTCGCCGCACGCCTCGCACTGAAAAAATCCCGCTTCCGCGTTTTCCATCCAAACCGCCCAATGAATCATCCGCGCCCCGGCGGCCGACACAATTATAAGCTCGCATCCGCATTGTAAGCGCTTCCCACAAATGCCCAACATCGCTGCATACGGCTTCGTATTCCTCCGGCCGCACGCAATATGGAGTTCGCCTATCGCCAGATGTGGAAACATTTCATATCATCGCCATTCTAAAATGCCCCTTGACGCATCTTTGCAACGAAGTGATGTCCGCAATGCCGTTGTCTGCGCGATCGCGACCACCGCGGCGTTTTTCGCCGTAAATCCATTCGTTCAAATGGCCTTCAACGATGACTTTATGTACGCATTTACGGTCCGTGAGCTGCTCCGAACCGGACACATGACGTACCACTGTGGCGAACAAGCCGCTTTTATCACACAGGCCTATTGGGGCGCATTGTTTGTAAGAATGTTCGGATTCTCATTTGTAGCCTTGCGCTTCTCCACATTGCCCTGGGCTGCCGGCTGCGCCGCGTTATGCTATCTTCTGGCTCGCAGTGCCAACTTTCTTCCGACGAGGGCCATTTTCTTGACGGTGCTCCTCGGGTTTTCCCCTCTATTCTTACCTCTGGCAACCTCGTTCATGTCTGATGTGCCGGCACTATTCGCCATTCTACTGTCGCTTTACGCATTCGTTCTTGCCGCTCGCGCCGCAAGCATTCGCACCGTGCTGGCAGCGCTGGCCGTTGGTTTCGCCGCAGGACTTTTCGGCGGATTGAGCCGGCAGGTCGTCTGGATCGTCCCCCTGACGTCAGGGCTTCACATCGCCTGGCTTCGTCGGCGCCAGCCCTCGGTTCTGATTGCGTCGATCGTCGGGCTGCTGGCGAATTCTCTGGCAGCTCTCATGTTGGTCAAGTGGTTTTTTGCCCAGCCTTACGTCATCGCGGAATGGAGCCTCAGCTACACTTTACGTTCCGGACTCCGCGAATGGCGGCATGCACAGGCCATGTGGCTCGGTATTCTATTGACCACCGTGCTGCTCATTCTTCCCGCGGCAATCCCCGCGACTTGGTTATCGCTGAAAGGTATCTGGCGGGATCGCGCCGGCCGGCGAGGCGCAATCGCTGCCGGCGCCGCGCTGATCGTCGCCATCGAAATATCGCATTGGCCTGATCTCACTATCGAACCCTGGCTTGGCCATGTCGTCTCTAATCGCGGCGCTCTATGGGGAATGGAACTATCCGGCCGGCGCCCCATTTCTCAGCCCTTGTTCCTCCGCGAATTCCTCGCTTCGGTTGTAATCTTCATCGCCTGGCTGATGCTGACCGAATTCGCAGACCATCTTTTACGGCCCCATCTTATCCGCCGACTTTCGGCATTCTTCCAGCCACCCGACAACAATATTGCTCTGCCGGCAATGTTTCTCTTCGCGACGGTGTATCTGGCGATATTCGCGTACCATGCTCCGCGCGGATATCTATACGATCGTTACGGCTTGCCCCTGATTCCCTGTATTTCCATCCCGCTCTTGCTTAAATCCCAAGGCCTGATCGGGCGGGCACGCATTTCGTTCGCCGTTGCCTGGGTGGTGTTGGCGATTTGGAGCCTCTATGCCATCGCCGCCACACAGGACGTTCACGCCCTGGCCGCGGCGCGCCGTCAGGCAATTGACCGCCTGTATTCAGCCGGTGTCCACGACACCGCCATCGCCTGCGGGTTAGAATACGATGACTGGACCCAACTGATACACGAGGGACATATGAACATAATCGGAATCAATTCACCCCCCGGCTCGTACAACCCCGCCCTCGGCGAAACCCCCAGCCTCAAATGCCTCTATCGCGTCGAATTTTCCCCCGCTCCCGATACAATCCCCTCGGCGTTCGGATCGGTATATTACGTCTCCTGGCTGCCGCCGTTCCACCGTAGGATTTATATTGATCGCTTCCGAAACCCAATGTGGCTTGATCCTGCCACTTCCATTCCTCCGCCATTCGATTATGAGGACTTCCACTCTGACTGATCGCCCATCCTACGATGCGCGCAACGCGTTTCTTTGCGCTGCCCTGGTCACCGCCGCCTTTTTGGTGGTGAACCCCTTCGCTGAAATGCCGTTCGATGACGATTGGTCTTACGCCTTCACTGTCCGCAGGCTGCTGGACACCGGCCACATTCATTACAACGGATGGAGCGCCCCCCTCCTCCTCACGCACGTCTTATGGGGCGCGATGTTTGCCCGAGTCTTCGGCTATTCCTTCGTCGTCCTGCGCTTTTCCACGCTTCCCTTCGCCGCCGGGTCCGCGTTCTTCTGTTATCTGTTGGCTCGCCGCGCGGGTCTCCTCCCCGCCGCCGCCGTCTTTATTTCGCTTCTGTTATGCCTTTCTCCGCTGTTTCTTCCCCTGGCGACGTCGTTCATGACCGACGTCCCCGCATTGTGCTACTGCCTGATAGGTTTCTATGTCTTCGTGCTGGCCGCCCAAGCTCTCTCAATCCGCGCGGCCATCGCCTGGCTGTCGGTCGGCGCCCTTTGTGGAATGATTGGCGGCATGGGCCGCCAAACCGTCTGGGGCATACCGCTCTGCATCATTCCCTATCTCGTCGTTCTCCGCCGGTCCCAACCCTGCTTTATCGCCGCCGCCGCCGTTGCATGGCTCTTGGTCGTCGTCGATGTTGTCTTTACCCTCCGATGGTTCGACCGCCAACCGTGGGTTTATCTCGATCCATCTATTCTGGACTCCCTTCGCCAGGGACTTCAATATCGGGAAACTTCCATTACCAGCCTCCTCGCTTTCACCTTCGCGACCGTCAGTTTCGTCCTTCCCGCCGCCCTGCCCATTGCCGTTGAATGCATCTCCCGCCTGTGGCGAATTCGACGAACCGGCCGGGCCGCCATCGCCGCCGCCGTGGTTTTGATCCTCTCGCTCGGCATGTCGCTCAATCCGCGCCTGGGCATCGGCCCCTGGCTCGCTGATATCGTCACCGTCAACGGAGTGCTCCAAAATTTTGAGTTGTCCGGCCACCCGCCGTTCGTCCTGCCGTTGGCGGCGCGCGGAATCGTCTCCGCGCTCGTGCTGACCACCTGTTATCTTCTCGTCACCCGCTGTGTTGAATGCGCCCTTCAGCCCCGCGCGACCTTGTCCAATCTCCGCCGTTTCTGTTCGACCCCCGATTCCCGCCCGATTTTGGCAATCTTCGCGATCGTCTATTTCCCGCTGATGGCCGTACGCTCCGCCCAGGACCTCATGTATGATCGCTATTGCCTTCCGCTGATCCCCTGTCTGGCCATTCCCCTGCTGCGCGGCCGCCGGCTGGCTATCGGCTGGCCGCTACTGGCGCTCTACATCGCCTATGCCCTCGCTTCAACGCACGACAACCTCGCCCTCGCCGCCGCTCGCCGCGCCGCCATTGACCGCCTCGAATCCCACGGCGTGCCCCGCATCCAGATCGCCGCCGGCTTCGAATATGATTTCTATACCCAACTCCAAGAAATGGGTCACGTCAACCGATATGGAATCACCAATCCGCCCCACGCGTTCAACGAATTGCAGGGATATACCCCGGCCCTGAAATGCCTTTACCGCCTCGAATGGTGCCGCGCCGCCGACACCATGCCCTCACCCTTCGGTACCGTCGATTACATCGCCTGGCTTCCCCCGTTTCACCGTATCATTTATATCGATCAGTTCAAAAACCCCTGGTGGCTCAGTCCCATCCGGCCCAGGAATATCACCGATCCCCGCAGCTACGAAACGGAGTATCAAGATTGAGACCCGCTATCTCGCCGTCCGCGCGTTCACCGCAACCGGCGCATAACGCCGGAAATATCGAACACGCCTATCGCGGCAGGTGAAACCATTATCTATCATCGACGCTCTAAAATGCCCCCCAACGCTTGTCTGCGACGAAATGATGTCCGCAACGCCATTGCTTGCGCTGCCGCTGTCGCCGCCGCCTTCTTTATCATAAACCCGTTCGTGCAGATGTCCTTTAATGATGACTGGACGTACTCTTTTACAGTCCGCGAACTGCTCCGAACCGGACATCTGACGTACCACTGCGGCGAATCAGCTTCGTTCATCACTCAGGCCTACTGGGGCGCATTCATTGCAAGATTATTCGGATACTCGTTTGTGGCGCTGCGATTCTCAACTTTGCCATGGGCCGCCGGATCGGCCGCCCTTTGCTATCTCCTGGCTCGACACGCCAACCTCCGTCCGGCGCCGGCGGCTTTCTCGACGTTGCTCCTTGGCTTTTCCCCCCTTTTCCTGCCCCTGGCAACTTCGTTCATGACCGATGTCCCATCACTGTTTCTCTTTTTACTCTCGACCTATGCGTTCGCTCTTGCCGCACGCCTGAAAAATCGTGCGGCGATGACTGCTTTGGCCTTTGGATTCCTCGCCGGCCTGATCGGTGGGCTCAATCGTCAAACCCTCTGGATCGTTCCCTTCACCGCCGGACCTTACCTCGCCTGGCTTCGCCGATCCGAGCGATCCTTCACCGTCACTTCGACCATTGGTGTTCTTGTCAATCTCGTCGCCGCCGTCGCCGTCGCCAATTGGTTTTACCGTCAGCCCTACGTCATCTCGGAGTGGAGCTTCACCCAAACCCTCTCGGTCGGCCTGCGCACTTGGCGCTTTTCTGAAGCAATATGGCTCAGCTTCCTGCTCACCACCCTCCTTCTCGTTCTTCCCGCGGCATTGCCCGCAGCCTGGGCATCTTTGCTCCTCACGCTGCGCATTGCCGGCGCCCGGCGCCGCGCCCTGGCCGCGGTTGCTGCGCTGCTTGTCGCCGCTCAGATCGTCCTGTGGCCCGATCTAACCATCGAGCCCTGGCTCGGCGATATCGTCTCTCGCCGAGGCATTATGTCCACCGGCGAACTTTCCGGCCATCGCCCCATATCGCAAGCGACTTCTCTAAGAGAATTGCTAGCTGCCCTCGTTCTCGTCATCGCCTGGCTCGTGTTGACGGACCTGCTCGACACGCTCGTTCAGCCGCATCCCTTCCAACGCCTGGCGCAGTTTTTCCGGCCTGCGGAAAACAACGTCGCCCTCCAACTTCTATGCCTTTTCGCGATCGGATACCTCGGATTGTTCACCTATCGCGCGCCGCACGGATTCCTCTACGATCGTTACAGCCTGCCCCTTATTCCTTGCCTGACCATCCCGTTCCTCCTGCGCGCCCAATCGCTGAGTGCGCATCCCGCCGTCGGCATGTGCCGCGCTTCCATCGTCCTTGCCTGGACCCTTCTGGTTCTTTGGGGTCTATATGCCATCGTCTCCTCGCAGGACGTCCACGCTCTCGCCAACGCTCGACGCACCGCCATCGACCGCCTTCTGGCCAGCGGCGTTCCAGACACCCAGATTGCCTGCGGAGGTGAATGGGACAACTGGACCCAGCTTATCCACGATGGTCATCTCAACATCTACGGAATCAATTCGCCGCCGGGATCTTACAACCCCAACCTCGGCGGCACCCCCAGCCTCAAATGCCTCTATCGCGTCGAGTTTTCCCCCGGTCGCGACACGATTCCCTCCACGTTTGGATCCGTGCAGTACCTATCCTGGCTGCCGCCGTTCCACCGCAGCATTTATATTGATCGCTTCCGCAACCCAACTTGGCTCAGTTCCGCTGCCTCCCCCTCCATCCCCCCGCCGACCGACTACGAAAATTTCGATCCTGATTGAACATCTCCCTTGCCTTGCGGCAAGCCTGTCTCCCCGGTAGTTTTCATTCACCCCAATGTACAGAACCGACGCGCGAAATGCCGGTATTTGTGCTGCCCTGGTCATCGCGGCTTTTTTCCTGGTCAACCCCTCCGCGGAAATGCCTTTTTGCGATGACTGGTCCTACGCCTTCACCGTGCGCCGCTTGCTCGACTCCGGCGCCCTTACCTACAACGGCGGCGCCACCGCCATGATCGTCGCGCATGTCCTGTGGGGCTCCCTCTTCACCAAGTTGTTCGGATTCAGCTTCACCGTTCTTCGCCTCAGCACGCTTCCTTTTGCCGCTGCCTCGGCTGCCCTTTGTTACGTACTTGCACGCCAAGCCGGTCTTCGCCCGTCGCTTGCCGTTTTCACACCACTCGTCCTGTGCCTTTCACCCCTATTCCTGCCGCTGGCCACCTCCTTTATGACCGACGTTCCCGCCTTATTTTTCATTCTGGCATCGCTCGTGGCGATTATTCACGGCGCCAAGACACCCCACCCCTGGCACGCCGCGGCATGGCTCTTCTTCGGCGCTCTCGCCGCCGCCATTGGTGGGACCAGCCGCCAGATCGTCTGGGCCGTTCCCTTGTCCCTTCTTCCCTACCTCATGCTCCTTCGCCGACAACACCTCCTCATCGTTGCGACTTCAATCTTGCTCTGGATTCTGATCGTGGCGGAGGCCGCCGCGTCGATCCATTGGTTCAATCACCAGCCCTACTCCATCCCGGAATGGCCCCTTTCCGACTCCTTGTCTCGCGCAATCCATTTCCCGGCGCGAACCCTCATTCTAATCGTTGATGTGTGCCTCACTGCGATCTGGCTCGCACTGCCCGCCGCGATGTTCTACGTCCCGCTTGCCCTCCGGCGGATATGGATCGAGCGACGCCGGCGCCGCGGTGCCGTCGCCGCCTCAACCGCGATCCTCGTCGCTCTCGCCTTTCTCTCCCAACCAAAGCTATCTATTGTACCCTACCTCGGAGACACGCTCTCTCCCTCCGGTTGTCTCGGTCAAATCGAATTATCCGGCGATCGACCTACCGTTCAGTCCACCCTCGTCCGGGAACTCCTCGCCGCTGCCGTCATCCTCGTCTGCTTTATCCTCATGGAACACCTCGCTTATTCGCTCCTCAAGCCCCACAAAGCATGGCTTCAGCTGCGCAACCTTCTCTTCCCCGCACACCTGCGAGTCGCAGTCCCCGCGATCACCCTCTTCACCCTGGCATACCTTTGTCTGCTTGTCCCCCGTGCGGCATTCGGACTGATCTTCGATCGTTATGCCCTCCCCCTCGTCCTCTTCGCCGCCATTGGGCTCCTCGCACTCTTCCAGTCCCAAACTCCAGCCAAGCGCCTCTCTCTCCACACCTCAATTCCCGCTTATGGGCTTCTCATTATTTTTGCTCTCTTCGGACTGGCATTTACGCAGGACATGCTCGCCCTCGCCCGCGCCCGTGCCTCCGCCGTCCTATTGCTTCGCGAGCATGCCATTCCCCCAACCGAAATCGCCGCCGGAATCGAGTACGATTGCTGGACCCAAGCCCAGGCGGTGGGACACGTCAACAAGTACGAAATCAGGGTCCCTCCCAATGCTTTCAACCCAACGCAGGGCTACACTCCCGCCCTCAAATGCCTTTATCGTGTCGAATTCCAACCCCGCTCCGACACCATTCCGAGCGAATTTGGCTCCATCGAATACACTTCGTGGCTCCCTCCGTTCCAGCGGCGGATCTACATCGACCGCTTCCGCCGTCCCTGGTGGCTCGATGCCGCCAATCCCTCACCCCTGCCCCTTCCCCAGGATTTTGAGACGTTCTATACCAACTGAAATGTGATTATTTCAACGACTCCAATATCGCCGTCCGCACGTTCACCGGAACCGCCGCATAACGTAACGGCTCCATCACCGCGCTGGCCCGACCCTGGCTCATCGAACGAAGCTCGGTCGTGTATCCGAACATTTCGCTCAGCGGCACTTCCGCTTCCACCATCCGAGTGTTGCCACGCTGATCGCTGTTCACGATCATCCCGCGCCGCCGATTCAGGTCGCCGGTCACGTTGCCGACAAATTCCTCCGGCGTCGTCACCACCAGCTTCATGATCGGCTCCAGCAGCGTCAGCCCGGCCTTCTGGCAGGCCTCCTTGAACGCGATCTGCCCCGCCAGTTCAAACGCGATCTGGGAACTGTCCACCTGGTGATAGCTGCCATCGGTCAGCGTCACCTTCACGTTGATCAGCGGATAATTCGCCAGCACCCCCGTCTTGGCCGCCATACGTGCGCCATATTCCACCGACGGAATGTATTCCTTCGGAATCGATCCGCCGAATACCTTGTTCTCGAACGCGAATCCGTCCTTCCATCCCCATTTCTTCAACACCTCCGGCTCCACCCCTTTCCCGTTGAACGGCTCGATATTGATCGTGCAATCGCCGTATTGACCGCGCCCGCCCGTCTGCTTCACGTGCTTGCCCCTCACGTTCATCGCCGCTCCGACGATCGTCTCCTTGTACGCAACCTTCGGCCGGCCCACGTTCACCTCCACCCCGTGATCGCGCGTCAGCCGCATCCTCAATATCTCCAGATGCAACTCACCCATTCCGGCGATGATCGTCTGACCCGTTTCCTCGTCGTAATTCGCCTGGAACGTCGGGTCCTCGCGCTTCAGCGTCGTCAGCGCCTCCCCAAGCTTTTGTTTATCCGCGGCCGTCTTCGGCTCGATCGACATGCTGATCACAGGCTCCGGAAACGTCGGACGCTCCAGAATGATCGGATGGTCCGGATCGCACAGCGTATCCCCGGTCAGCGCGTCCTTGATCCCGATGCACGCCACGATGTCCCCAGATTCCGCCACGTCGATCGGGTTCCGGTCCGCCGCGTGCATTTGGAACATCCGGCTGACGTTCTCCCGCTTGCTCCGGTTGCTGTTCAGCACCCGGCTTCCCTTCTCCAGCCTGCCGCTGTAAATCCGAACGTACGTCAAGTCCCCGTGCTGGTCGTTCACGATCTTGAACACCAATCCACAGAACGGCTCATCCGGATTCGCGTGCCGCTCGACGATCTTGTCCGGGTTCTTCACGTCATGCCCCTTGATCGCCGGCATGTCCATCGGCGACGGCAGATAGTCGATCACCCCATCCAGAAGCCGCTGAACCCCCACGTATTTCAATGCCGAACCCGTAAACACCGGATGCAGCTTGAAGTTGATCGTCGCCGCCCGCAATGCCTTTCGTATTTCCTGCTCCGTCGGCTCCTGGCTGATCAGATATTTTTCCATCAGATGGTCGTCAGTCTCGGCAACCTTTTCGATCAGGTCGTGCCGCCATTTCTCGTACCGGCCCTTCTCGTCCGCGGGAATCGGCTTCTCGATGGCCGTCATGCCCCGGTCCTTGTCGTCTCCCACCGTGTAATAAATCGCCACGCCACGCAGCAGATCGATCATCCCTTTGAACGTGCTGGCCTGGCCGATGGGAATCTGCACCGCAACCGCCGGAGCCCCCAGGCGTTCGCGGATCGATTTGAAGCTGAAATCAAAATCCGCGCCCACCTTGTCCATCTTGTTGATGAAACAGACGCGGGGAACGTTGTACTTGGTGGCCTGCCTCCAGACCGTTTCCGACTGCGCCTCGACCCCCTCCTTGCCGTCGAACACCGCCACCGCGCCGTCCAGCACGCGCAGCGAACGCTCCACCTCCGCCGTGAAATCCACGTGCCCCGGCGTGTCGATCAGGTTGATCGTGTACCGCTCCCCGAACCGGTCCCACGGACACGTCGTCGCCGCTGAATTGATCGTGATTCCGCGCTTCTGTTCCTCCTCGTCGAAGTCCATCACCGCCGTGCCTTCGTGCACCTCGCCCATCTTGTGAATCTTCCCCGTGTAATACAGGATGCGCTCCGACACCGTCGTCTTTCCCGCGTCGATGTGGGCGGCTATTCCAATATTCCGGATTTTCGTCAGATCACGAGCCATAAAAACCCTGCCACTTCCGGGCCGATCATTATTGACAGTGCGCCCTCGCAGCGGCCAAAGTTTCGACCTTGACTCACCCGATGCCCCGCCGAAAGAGCGGAGTAATGTAATCGGCCCAAGTCAATCGTCAAGCGTACCCAACCTCGCGCCCTTTTGCCCGCTTCCCGCCAATCAGGTAGTGGGTTAATCTCGCCATCCAAAGCCCTGGGAGCTTGCTCCCCGGGTAAACCACAGCGCTTCAGCGTTCAATTTGCCCCACTATCGGCAATCACCTTGCACATTTTCCCGGTTTCAGTCGGCTTCCTTGATCCCAGTGAACAAAAAACATTACGCAAAACCTGGGTAATTCAAGTGTAACTGCAATCCCCAAAATCCCTTACGTTTCTTCCATCAATCGATTTTTCGCTTAACTCACTGGCAAACGCGGGCCGATAAGACTAAAAACCGGAAATAGCCTTCGGATGGGCATACTCCGGTCATTCTAGCTAGATGGAATCGATCGCCCTTGCGGGGCTGAAAACCCCGATCCCGCAGGGTCGGCTGCCGAGGCTATTTTCTCGTGGCGAACTCAGCCACACAACCTCTGCCGGCGAAATGTCGTATTACTGATGAAGGACAATCATGAGACGGATTCTCATCACCGCCGCGATTGTCATGCTCATCGGGTTGATGGGTTACCCCTATCTCACCCACGGCGATACCGCACCGCTCCCCGCCACCCGACCGGTGCCGGCCCCTGAACTCACCCCGCCAAGCCAATTCGCACAGCTCCATGGCCACCCCGGATTCTGGCGTCTGGCCGAAGATCAGGCCGGTGTCTGGTGGTTCCTCTCCCCCGATGGAAAACTTGAATTCCTCAACACCGTCACCACCGTCCAACCCGAGCAGGACGGCCGCGACAAGGGCTCGATCCATTTCGTCTCCACGAATTGGAATGACCAATATCAGGCCGCCGACCTCGAACAATGGGCCAAGGCCACGCTGGTGCGCGTCCAGGACTACGGCTTCAAGGGCCTGGGCGCCTGGTGCAATCCCGCCTTCCACGCCCTCGATGTCCCCATGAGCCAGGACCTTAACCTTTGGGCTTGGGTCACCGACGCGTCCAAGCGGTTCTATTCCCCCGATTGGGCACAGATGGCCCAGCAAGCCGTCAAGGCCCAGGTGCCGCCGCTCCGCGATAACCGCAATCTCCTCGGTTATTTCCTCGACAACGAACTGGACTGGGGCGACGGATTTGCCGGACCCGGCGCCTATTTCGACAATCTGCCCAACAACGATCCAAACCGGCAGCAGGTCATCGAAACCGTTCACTACCTCTGGCCGCAGCTTCACGATTTCAATCTCGCCTGGGATGCCAAGCTGAAAGACTGGTCCCAACTCGAATCCTGGCCCGTCCTCCCCCGCGAGCCAACCCATGCGTACGATCGTCTCAGCACCGCTTGGCTCTCTCACCTGGCCCAGGACTATTTCCGCGTCACCACCGATCTGGTCCGGCGGTACGATCCGAATCACCTCATCCTCGGCGTTCGCTTCAAGGGTTTCGCCCCAGAGCAGGTCGTTGCCGCTTCTCGCGGCTACACCGACTCCCAATCCCTCAACTATTATGTCGCCGATGCTCGCCTCGACGCCGAAATGTTCCACATGATGTATCAGCGCTCCGGACAGCCCATCATCATCAGCGAATACTCCTTCCATTCCATGGACGGCCGCAGCGGCAACCTCGACACCGTTGGCTTCAGCGCACAGGTTCCCGACCAGCAGGCCCGCGCTGAGGGATACCGCCTGATGACCACGCGCCTGGCTCGCGTCCCCTACATCGTCGGCGCCGACTGGTTCCAATGGTGCGACGAGCCGCCCGCCGGACGCAGCAGCGACGGCGAAGACGTCAACTTCGGCATCGTCGACGTCCACGACAAGCCCTACGCTCTCCTGGTCGATTCCATCCGCCAGACCGCACCCTTGCTCGACCCCATCCATGCCCACAGCCCCAGCGATTCCCAATCCGATGTCTGGCGCGAAAGCTACGCCGTCACCCCCGTCATGCACGTCCCCTTCCTCGCCCATCCGCCCGTGCTTGATGGAAACCTCAGCCATTGGACCGGCTGCGCTCCGCTCGACAACGTCCGGCGCGAGCACACCGTCGGCCTCGATCACCGACAGGTCCGCGACCCGGATGTCTTCCTGGGCTGGACCCAGCAGGGTCTCTACCTCGCGCTCCAGATATTCGACCCGCATATCGAAACCGCCCCGGCCAATGCCTGGTGGTGGACACGCGACAACGTCGAGCTGTTCCTTTCCACCCATCCCGTCGCCCTCGACCAGGTCAGCTACGATCTCAATTGCCATCAATTCTTCGTCGTTCCCAAGGACTCTACGGTGGCCGACGCCGCAATCGTCGGCCAATGGCACCGCGACGGCGACGCCCTGAAAGACAATCTCATCCCCGACCCCGACATCCACAAGGCCGTAAAAATCCTCCCCGATCGTTACATCGTCGAGCTTTTCATTCCCGCCTCCGCCCTGCACGGCTACGATCCATCCCGCGAGTCCGTGCTGGCTTTCAACCTGCACGTCCGCGACTTCACCAACGCCGCCGACTTCTTCTGGTCCGCCCCCAAATCCTCCCGCACCGAGCTTCGCCCCAACACCTGGGGCACCCTCTACCTCGACCCGCCCGCCGACGGTTCAATCGCTCATTCCGCCCAGGCCCGCGCGAATTGACCAACACAGTTCTTCCGATCATCCGCCCATCGCAGGATGCTCCTCCCAGAACGCCCACGGCGCCGCCGTGGGGCTCGCCGCTCCCAATGCGAGCCTAATGTGCGGCGGCGGCCGATCCGCGGTATAATATGGTCATGACACTCGAACAGCTTAGGAACGTCCTCCATGCACAGCCATTTCAGCCGTTTACGATCCACATGGTTGACGGCCGCGCATTGCTGGTAAGGCACCGCGACTACATTTCGCATTCCCCCTCAGGGCGAACGATAATCGTCCATGGCGACAACGATAACTTCAGCATTCTCGACCTATTGTTGGTAACCGAGTTGGAAGTGCATCCCCCCGCCAAACCCGAAGCCGCCGCATAGGCATGCAAACGGGAAATCAATTCCGACCCAAATGAATCGCCAGCACCGTCACGTCCGCCGGTGTGATCCCGCTGATGCGCAGCGCCTGGCCCAGAGATCGCGGCGTGAACTTCGCCAGCTTCTGCCTCGCTTCGTTCCGCAGCCCGACAACCCGTGAATAATCCGTCGCGGCGGGTATCAATTTCGATTCCAGCTTGGCCAGCCGCTCGATGTCTCGGTCCTGCCTGGCGATGTAACCCTCGTACTTGACCCGAATCTCCAGCAATTGGGCAACCTCCGGCGAGATGGCGGCCAATTCCGGCCAGCGCTCCACCAAATCATCCCACCGGAACTGGGGCTTGCGAAGGTCCTCATCGGCATGAAGATCGCGCAGCAACTTTTCGCCGGCCGCGACCGCCCGCCGCCGCGCGTTGAACAGCGACCATCGGACATCATCCACCAATCCGATATCCCGCCCGATCCCCGTCAGCCGCTCGTCCGCGTTGTCGTTCCGCAATTGCAGCCGATGTTCCGCCCGGCTCGTGAACATGCGGTACGGCTCCGTCGGAGGTTTGGTTACCAGATCGTCCACCAGCACGCCGATGTATGCCTGATCGCGGCGAAGCACGAAATCCGCATCCCCCCCACCGGCATATCGCGCCGCGTTGATCCCCGCGACGATCCCCTGCGCCGCCGCCTCTTCGTATCCGCTGGTGCCGTTGATCTGCCCCGCCAGAAACAATCCCCGCACAAGCTTGGTTTGCAGCGTGCTTTGAATCTGCGTGGGCCAGACCATGTCGTATTCCACGGCATATCCGTGCCGCAGAATTTTGGCGTTTTCCAATCCCGGGATCAGCCGAACCATGGTTTCCTGCACGTCCGCCGGCAGCGACGTGCTGATTCCGTTGCAGTAGATTTCGTCGGTGTCCAAACCCTCCGGCTCGAGAAAAATCTGATGGCGGTCCTTGCCGGCGAATCGCACCACCTTGTCCTCGATGCTCGGGCAATACCGCGGCCCGGTGCTTTGGATTTGCCCGCTGTACATCGGAGCGCGATGGAGGTTTTCCCGGATGATCTGATGAATCCGCGCGTTGGTCCCGGTAATCCAGCATTGCACCTGCGGCAACGGCGGCGAGAAGTTGCCGCGATATTCATTCAGATAGGAAAACGCAGCCGGCTTCTCGTCGCCGGGCTGGGATTCCAGAACCGAGAAATTGACGGATTGCCGCTGAATCCGCGGAGGCGTCCCGGTCTTGAGCCGGCCCATTTCCAATCCTAGCTTCTGCAACGACGCGGACAGCCCCGTTGCCGCCGCTTCGCCGACCCGCCCGCC